>NZ_PNCW01000027.1:0-229989 GCF_005886985.1 Pseudoalteromonas sp. S3178
GTATGTTGCGGTCGAACACCACTTGAAACATTACTGGATGGAAAAACGGTTTGGGCAGAAAAGAATTTAGCTCAAATCTAAACTAACAGTCACCATTAGAAAAATGGGTAACTGTCAGATCAAGTCTGAGCTAGTACAAATTAAGCCCTAGATTTACATTGTTTTATTAAGATTGGGTTTTTGAGTCACTCTTTTCTTTATCGTGAGTGTGGCTATTTATAGGGGTGGAAACTCCCTTATCAATTTTTTGAATCGGCTGACTTCGTACACACATTAAATCATCAGCCATATATTGGCAGCTACCTATATATAAATCATTATGGCTGCCTTCATATTTACATGATTGAGATTTAACTTTATTTGCGCAAGCTTTAACTGCAACACCATTTAACGCCCCTGAATGCGCATTTAAAAATGTAGGTGCTGCAAGTAAACCCATACCAAGCAAGCACAAACAACTACTTTTTATAAACATGATAACTTCCTTTAATGTTTGTCAGGATTATTGCCTGGTGGCGGACCTTGATGATCTCCCGGTGGACCTCCTGCGGGTCTTACGGACTGGCCATGTAAACAACCAATAAACATGTTTTCGCTAGGGCTTGCTGCATGATAATGATAACCACGGGTAGAGTCTGTATTTCCTCGACATTCATCAAGTGACTCTTCTTTACCGCTTGCATCGCGCATTGCATAAATACCATAACCATCGATTGCGTAACCTATAAGAGGAGCGTGGCCATCTTCCGTAGCAGCAGAATCAGTACAGCCCGTTGTAGAATGGTAGTGATATCCTTGGTGTAAATTAATATGCCCACCACAATCATCAAATGCGGCAATTGTATAGCTGCCTAAAATGGCATCAATTGGAGCAGGCCCAGATAGCTCAGTTCCGTCTAATGCTATACCAACCGTTCTTAAGCGACCTGAATTTTTTGCAGGAATAGGTGTAACAGGAATTAAATACGTTAATGAAAAATTATCCTCTAAGTATGAAAGCTCACACTCAATACAATTTTGTTTATATTGCTCTTCAACATCAGGACGAGCTGCACCTGAGCAAGATTCTTTAGTGGCTGTGTATCTAATTTTATTTGTTTTAGTGTCGTAGAGTACCCACTTTTCATCACCGTAATATTCATCAAGCTTTAGGATAAATTGGCCAGTTAAATCTACTAAATCGCCTGTTCCTTCTTTGCTAAACCAACTACCAGCTACATCCGCACCATCGGTTGTAGTGCGCGGGCAAAATGGGCCTGGCTCTCTACCTGCTGGTGCGCCTGATGTAATTAACTCATAACACTTAGTTTTAGTGCCTTGTGCTGTTTCGCAATCAACAATGTTAGGCTCAGATAAAAAAGCACCTTTTTTGAACATAGATAAATTTAGCGAGTGTTGAGTGGCCGATTGGCTATTTGAGTCAATATTAGTAGGGGTAATTGGCTTGTCTGTTACTTCATCACACCCTGTTAGTATTAGGGAGCAAGTAACGAGGGCTGTTACCTTGCTGCCAAATTTTAATAAGCTCATGCTTTATCCTTTTAAATATAAGTTTGTACTTTATATACAATGGCATACTAATGGCTAAATGTGTAAACACTATGGATAAAGAATCCATAACAATAAAATACTTCTTGTTTTAGTTATGCGTTGTGATTTTTATGTTTTATATCAATCAACACTTTGTAATTTATAAAATTAACGAATAAAAATGTTAGGGTAGTGTTGTTGTATAAAAATACAAATGGAGAGTTAATATGAAATTTTTAGTTTTCTTAGGCACTGTAAGAGATAGCACGCCTCCTAGGCCTGCTCGATTAGGTGAGCGTGTAGCTAAAGCCTGTATTGAATGTTTAAATGAGCAGTATTCAGAGCACGAGTTTGAACTAATAGATGCACTTGATTACCCAAATGAGCAAGTTTTTAAGCCTCACTTTGCGTATGCACAAGGTAAGGCGCCTTCTATGCTCAACACCTTAGCCGACAAGATTAAAGCGGCTGATGGCTATGTAATGGTTAGCCCTGAGTATAACCATAGTATGAGCCCAGCCCTGAGCGACTTACTTAATCACTTTGGTAGCTCACTCTTTTCGTACAAACCCAGTGCCATTGTTACTTATTCTGCTGGGCAATGGGGCGGATTAAGAGCTGCAATAAGTATGCGCACATTTTTATCTGAGCTTGGCTGCTTACCTGTATCTGCAATGATCCACGTACCAAAAGCACAAGAAGTTTTTAATGACGACGGCAGTGTACAAACTGGGCAAGAACAATCTTCGTGGTTTAATTATTTTCATCGTACTTTTTCACAGATGGTTTGGTGGGCAAAAGCTGCAAAAGAGCATAGTGAAAATGTAGATCCTCATCAAATGATAAAAAGCTTTAAAACAGATCCTTCTCAGCGAAATGCCCCTTAACGAACACTTTTAAAATATAATTAATTTAGCCCTTAACTGGGCTAAACTTGTTTCTTTTATAGAAACTTAAAATTCATAAATGCTACTATTAACATCTACTTATAAAAAAGGATGTTATATCTTGAAATACCTTACTCTTTTAAGTGTATTAACACTTAGTGCTTGCAGCTCTGTACAACACTTACCGGCGCTTGGCGAAGGCACTACTGCAAATATGAACTTAATAGCTCTTTCGGAGCAGAGCGCGCCGCAAGGTGTTAGCGGTACATTTAAGTTTTATATTAAAACTGCGGGCTCTCAGTACGGTGACGTGTTTTTAAATACCGAAGCTGACTATCGTGATCGACGCGCTATTACAATTTCAATTGGTTCAAAAGTAGCTGCTAAACTCACAGAAAAATACGGACAACCAGCCGACACGTTTTTTATTGGTAAAACAATTGAAGTGACAGGTGAAGCAAAGCGGGCAACTATCGACTTTTTAAGTAAAGGCAGGAAAACCAATAAATATTATTATCAAACACATGTTGATGTTAATTCAATAAATCAACTTCGCATTGTTGAGTAACATCAGCCAGCTTGTTAAAGCATCGGATTAATTACTAAGCTACTTATTGGCTAGGGGTATGTTTTACAGTGGTACTGTTTTTATATACAGTGTCACTGTAAATCTCAATGAATACTAAAATAACAAGCTTAATGTTAGTCGCGCTGTTCTAGGCTCAATAGGGTGAAAATGATTATCTTCAACGCCTTGAGCAGCCTCACCGGGTAAACGCGATGCATAATAGTAATCAATATCGTGGTCGGTACTGTTAAATAAGTTAAGTAATTCAAAGTCTACTTTCCAATGGGTTTGCTTATAGCTTACTGAGCTATTAACAACCGTTAAGGGTTCTGAGCGTTTATCACCGTCGTCTGTTAATGTACGTTTGCCAATATGACGAACTCTAATTGATGACTGCCATTGTTGTGTTAAATGCCAATTTAAACCTGTACTTGCAACAACAGGTACAGCGCCTTCAATGTAATTATTATCCCCATTAATATCTAAGCGAGAATGTGTAAACGAGGCTTCTGCGTCAATACTAAATTTGTCGTTAATCCAGTAATAAGCACTTATTTCTAAGCCATAGCGTTTAGACGCATCACTGGGCTCTGTATTACCGGCATCACCTACAAACAATAGCTCTGAGTCGAGCGTTAACCACCAAAGTGCAGCCGATAAATTAAACTTTTGCTCATCAGCAAATCGTAATCCAATTTCAGCGCCTTCACTTTTTACTAACAAATCTACTTGCTCTGCCTGCTCACCTGTAACTGGGTCTATATTAATTGTAGAGCCACGCGCATCATTAGAATGAAAAGATTGACCCCAATTAGCATATGCGGCTAGTAAATCAGTAAAGCGGTAATTTAAACTTCCTTTAAAACTGACTAAATCATCGTTTGCTTTACCTGAGTTTGCACCAGTATTACTGGTAACGTTAGTACCAAAGTAGTCGTACCTCACACCAGCAGTGGCCTCTAATTTTGGGGTAAGTAAAAATTTAGACTCCCAAAAGCTTGAGTAGCTGATTTGCTTTAGTTCATCTTGCCTTACAGTGCTAAGTCGCTTTCTTGCTTGCGTGTTATAAAGCCCAACGTTATCTATGTCGTCGTGTCGAAGCTCAACACCTGCAGTGTGTTGCATGTTTATATCTGATGTTTTAGTTTCAAAGTGATAGCTTATATTAGAGCCATAAATATTGCGGCTATCTTGCTGATTAAACTGATCACCATTAATTGGATCATTTAAAAAATAACTAAAATTAGAATACAGGTTTAAATCGTAATTAATGACATAAGCGCTGGCTTTTATATGATCTCCTTGCCAGTTACTCAATAAGCTATAACGGCTAGAGCTACCGCCAAGCGTAGTATCAAGTGAGCCAAACTGAGATATTAAATTTTGCGAGACCGCACGCTGTGGAATTTGATCTGCTGAATTCCATGTATTGTCGTATGCCATAGCAGTGATTGAGAGGTCACCATTAAAGGCTTTACCAACATAGCGTAGTAGGGCATTTTTTTTATTTACGTCTTCGTTTATATTATCCCACGGGCCGTCGTAGCCTTGCCATTCTGCTGCTGCAACAATTTTGCCTTTTGTTAAGTTAGTAGAGCCAAGTACAACAGCACGTTTATAGTTGTCTTCTCCTATGCTTAGTTCTATTTGTTGATGTTTTAGGTTATCAGCCAATTTAAACTGTGCGCTACCTGCGGCTGAAAAATCGCCTTGGCTTGCGCTATATGAGCCTTTTTGATAGTTAATGGTTGAAATAGACTCAGGAATTATAAAATTTAGGTCGGTATAGCCTTGGCCGTGTCCGTGGCTTCGCATATTAATGGGCATGCCATCTATGCTGGTGGCAAAGTCGGTACCGTGATCTAAATTAAAGCCTCTAATAAAATACTGATTAGCCTTACCAGAGCCACTGTGTTGAGTAACCGCCATACCCGGTATTAGCTCTAACATTTCGGCGCTTCTTAACATAGGGCGCTGCTCTATTTCTCCTTGGCCAATAATGCCGCTAGATGCGCTGATTGACTCACCAATTAACCCATCTCGGTGGCCATATACAGTTAGTTTTTCTATGTTTGCGTGTACATAGCCGCTATATAAAGTGCCTATAGTTAAAATTGCTAGTGTTATCATGCTTAAAGTCCCTATTTAATATGCTTACTATTTAGTGCTGTTAAATTAAATACGGCTTAGTAATTTTATTGGATGCAACATTTGTTGTTTAATTGTAATTATTTAAATACTTTCTCAGCTTTGTAATTTAAAAACTACGTTGCAAGCTATTGTAATATCGTTATATAAAACTAATAATCATCGTGTTAAAAAATTCTTCATAAATCACTCAATTAGAGAGTCTGTATTGAAAGCCAAAGAAATTCGAAATTTTTACATTAACGAAGAGCAATCTGTTTATTTGCTTTCGCACCGCGATGCTAAAAAGCATCGTCAGTGGCTTAACATTTGTATTAAACAATTAACGCTGCTTGGTTATAAAAATGTAGAAATGATAGGCTCTGGTGCCTTTGGTTTTGTGTTTGCCGGTGATGACGATAACGCCTTACCTTGGGTTTTTAAGTTCTCACGTATTACGCTTGCCCAAAGTGTGCGCGATCGCCTTGAAGACGAAGCGTATATGCTCTCACAAATTAACAATCCGCTAGTGCCAACCTTTTACGCGTTTGAGCGCATTAAAAAGCAAGGCATATTAATGATGGCACGCGCTATAGGCGAAGACCTTGAAAAAGTATCTCTAAAAAAAGGGCGTTTTAGTGCATCGCAAGTAATGGCACTTGCTCTAAGGCTTCGTAACGTTTTAGTTGATTTACGAAGCCATAAAAACGGCATTAGCCCACAACCTATTGTGCATGGCGATATTAAGCCTTCTAACCTTGTGTGGGATGAAAAAACCGATGCGCTTTCACTTGTTGATTGGGGAAGCTCTGTGTATGCGCAAGTTGATAGTAACGGTGAGCCTATTGCCAGTAACTTTATGGATTTAATGTCGGGAGATTTAAGCACGACTAATGCGCGTATGGGGGATGTGTACTTCATTGGCGAAGCACAAATGTCGGGTGAGCAATCATCCCCACGTTTTGACGAACAAGGCGTTGCAGCAACCTTGTATGCGCTAGCGTCGGCGCAATCATGCCGTTTTGGCGCGCAAGCTATTCCTGCGAGTTCTTTAGGCTTGCCTAAAGAGCTGGCTAAAGTGATTGATGGCATGCTTTCTAAAAATAAAGAAGAGCGTGACGGTGCGGGCGATTACTTTATGCGTAATATTACCACTATGGCCAAAGCGTATTTACTAGAAATAAAAATACAACAACCACGACCCGCTATCCCATATTGGTTTGGTGGCGGCGATAAACCTGACACGGTAGTTTATAGCTCTCGTAAACAGTTTTTACGCCAAGCAGATCATAAACAACAGCTATTAGATGTAAACGATGCGCAGCTTGACCGTTACTATAAAGAATTTTTGTTTGATACCGGCGATACCGAAAAAGCTTTTTTAGCGTCTATTAGCCGTTTAGCTAAATACCCTGCTGTAGGGGGGTTAAGTTTTCATTGGAAGGATGACTCTTTATTTGTTGAGTCGTCACTTATTATGCACGACGAAACACTCGCAAATGCATTTACAGATGCAATAAATAACACGGTAATGCTTGCACAAGGTATTACACAAAAAGGGCTTTTTAAATGTTGTTTATTTGATGCGCGTAAAACTATTCAATTAGAGCGAGACGGTACAGGGGCATTTAAATTTGATAGCTTACCAGAGCTTGATTACGAAATAGTAAGCATGAAAGCGAATGAAATAACCCGTCCACATTCCTACTTTGAAGATGGTAAAGACCCTGACGAGCAATTACAACTGCCTAAAAAAGTTATTAAGTGTGTCTTTGAGCTTAACCAAATTCATCATACTGGGTGTATTATTTTTGAAGCGTTGCCCGATAGAATGAAGATTCACCATTACTACCGACTATTAGACTCTACTAAAGAGGTAGAGTTTAAGCGCCTACTTAATAAGTTAATGCAATACGCGGTAAACATTACAGATGTAGGTGTTGCTGGGTTTATGAAACTACCGTATAAAAATACCCGCGAGTTTGAGCTATGCGCTAAACAAGGCGATCACTTTTTTCCTAAGAATCCAAAGCTTTTGCAAAGTTGAATCTATAACAAAACAGAGCATTATTAATTTTAAACTCAATACTTTTAATTATTTACAACTCACCATTAAATATCCAGTTATAAGGTGAACGTTGAGAAATCGTAAATTGATGTACAGGATTTTTATTGTTTTTTGTAGTAATTAAGTAGCTGCTATCAGGCTTATTTTGACTAAATAATCTCATATTTAATTTTAAGTTTTTTGTAATAATAGGCATCGTAAATTTACCGCTTAGGGCTAGAGTGTTAATGACTGCATTATTTACTTTTACTACGTTAGGGCTGATTTTAAGGTCTTTAATAGTAAATTTATAAAGTTGATTACTTAAATATAAGTGCGTGTGTATTTTTCGTTTTATCCTTCTTTTATGTGTATTAAATTCATCAATAGAAATTATACCATTTTGGTTATTATCCAAATTGTAAAACACTGATATAGGAAGGGTAGCGCTAATAAAAATAGTGTCATCTTCGATGTTAAGTACTGCGTTATATTTATTCTCATTCGCAATGCTTGTATCTATAGAGAGTAAGCAAAGCATAACAACGAATAGCATTGACACATATTTAGACTTTGAGCTTAGGTAAAGAGTCGTATTGATCATTATTAAAAGTCATGAGTTTAGATAAGTCACTTTTAAATAATATTGTGCAAGTAATGTGTAAAAATAAGTCAACATTAAACAAATTAGTAATGAGTCGGATTTTACTATTGACTTAACTGTTATAAAATCAGCTTATTAGCACTCTACGGTAATTAATATAAGTTATGGCAAAGTCTAAACCTGAGGTTTCTATTCAAAGTTATGGGATTTATTCAACGTGGGATAACAAAAGCAAAGCGTTACCGCAAATTGAGCAATTTACAACTAATGTTACTGCCAAACTTGATGTGGAGTTTGGCTTAATAGTTAATATTAAAAAAGCCAAAGGCGAAAAGCTCCATTTTTGTATTTATCATCCTGATATACCCAATGAAGAGGGCGAGGTAATGGCTCCGTTTGATGGAGTTGAATTCGTTAAAGACAACGACTGGCACTTTTATTTAGGTGATACATTGTGGGAGCCTATTGAAAATAAACTCGGTGATTGGCGAATGACGCTTACATTAAATAATAAAGTTATTGCAGATAAAACGTTTAATATAGCGCTTGAACAACAAGGCTCTGAAAATGATTTTTGGAGAAAAAGAGGGTATTAATATTCAAGCCACTCGCTTTATACAATTTACCACTAAAGCAAAATTTACCCACAAAAAAAGCCAATATAGATTGGCTTTTTAGTTTAAATTTTTCACTAAAGCTTAGTTACCCCAAGGGTTACTTGAATTAGAGCGTTGTTTACGAGCGCGGGCACGTTGTTTAGTCTCTTTTTTTTCCATGATTCGTTTTGCATCACTAAAGCTTAATTCGCACGGTTCACCTGGTTTATGATCCTCAGGAATTACTCTATCGCGTGGTGGCAATTCGTACTGAACATCGTCCGGTTTAGGTAAGTTTTTAAGACGGTAAAGGTAAAAATTGTCTACCTTTTCTTGTGCCCATTGGGTTTTACGTAAAAATTTTACCGCAGATTTAATGTCTGGATTGTTTTTAAAACAATTAAGTTGCAAATAAGCGTGAAGAAGTTCCCACCCATATTGTTCAACCAGCTCTTCAACCACTTGTTCTAATTTTACGCCTTGCAGTGGGTTATTACTGAAAAGTTCTTGGTTGCTCATAGGTGTTGCCTCGTTATTAAAAATACAAAGCGTATTATAAATTTAATACCGAGGCTTTAACAAGATAATTAGCCTAACTTTGACAATTAACTACTACACGGCCACGAATTTTGCCTTGCATAAGTAACTCAGCGTTATCAATTACTTGATCTAGCGTGATTTCACTAGAGATTTTATCAAGGTAATCTGCTTTAACTAATGTGGCTAATTTATTCCACGCTTCTACTCGGTCAGCTTTAGGGCGCATTACGCTATCAATACCAATTAACGATACACCACGTAAAATAAAAGGCGCAACTGATGCGGGTAAATCCATGCCTTGGGCAAGTCCACATGCTGTAACAACGCCACCATATTTTAATGAGGCACATATGTTGGCGAGTGTATGGCTTCCTACAGAGTCTATTGCGCCAGCAAAGCGCTCTTTTTGTAATGGTTTGCCTGGGTTTGAAAGCTCGTTTCTATCTATTACTTGCGAAGCCCCTAACTCTTTTAAATAATCGCTTTGATCTAATCTACCTGTTGCAGCCGTTACGTTAAAGCCAAGTTGATTTAATAAATAAATAGCAAAGCTACCCACACCACCATTAGCACCGGTTACGAGTACTTCGCCTGAGCTTGGAGTAATACCTTGTTTTTCAAGCGCGATAACACTGAGCATTGCAGTGTATCCTGCGGTGCCTATTTGCATAGCTTGTTTTGGTGAAATTGCATCGGGAAGAGGAATTAACCAATCACTATTTAGTGCCGCTTTTTGAGCAAGTCCACCCCAATGTTTTTCGCCAACGCCAAAGCCATTTAAAATAACATTATCGCCACTTTTAAATTCATCGCTGGTGGACTCAGTAACACTCCCTACTAAGTCAATGCCAGGCACCATAGGGAAGCTTCGCACAACTGGGCCTTTACCAGTAATAGCTAATCCATCTTTATAGTTAAGCGTACTGTAAAGCACATCTATAGATACATTTTCTTTTGGTAAATCACTGTTTTCGATAGTTGTTAAAGTAGCGCTATAGTTATTTTCGTCTTTGTTAATAACAACGGCTTTAATTGGGTTGCTCATGGGATATCCTTTTAGACCGATCGTCTTTTAATGTGTGAATAAAAAGCGCATTAAGTTAGTAATGCGCGTAAGAACATTTCTGTATACAAAGTAAGCGGGGTGCTTGTTTTGGTAAGTTTAGCGCGCATAACCGCACCTTCCCAACCGATCCAAAAGTACTCGCTCATCAAAGAGGTGTTAACGTTATTAGCAATAGTGCCTTGTTGTTTTGCTTGGTTTAAACATAGCTCAAGGTGTTTTTGCCACGTAACATAGCTTTGCATTAATCGTATTTTAAAATCGTCACTTAGGTGGTTAAGTTCTTGATTTAAATTACCTACTAAACAACCACGTTTAAATTCGTATTTTTGCATTCCTTTAATGGCACTTTGCGTAAAATTAACAATGCGCTCTAAAGGAGGCGTGGCCTCATCTTTTAAATAATGATTTAGCTTAGCAATAAAGTAGGTGTCGTAGGCATCTACTAAAGCTATACCGTATGCTTCTTTACTTTTAAAGTAGTGATAAAAAGAGCCCTTAGGTACCGCTGCTTTTTTTAAAATTGTATCTAAGCCAGTGGCGCTAAAGCCAAACTCAGTAAGTGTTTCAAGCCCTGTTCTTATTAAAAGCGCTTTTGTGTCTGCGTTTTCACGTGGCACTTTAGGAGGGCGCCCACGCCTTACTGGACTTTGATCGTTACTTTGCATAAATAAATAAACTGGTTGTTTTTTGTTAAGTACAATATAGACCGATCGACTTTAAATAATCAAGTATAAATTTAAATTGTATAAAATTAATTCAATATAGAATTTTTACTAGCTAGAAATAAAAATGTCATAGTTACAATTTTGTTTGGAACTAAGTGAAAATAGGTGAGTCGGAATTTATGTACTTAAGTACATTTTAGCGATTATTGAGTCGCATTATATTTAGCATAAAACCGGTCAAATTAAATGTTGTATGACCACTTACTTTTTTAAATGTTAATTCATTTTTGCATCAGCAGCTTAGTTAATGTCAAACAATTTAATTGCTTTTGCTATTTGAACTTTACATTTTTATTAACTATTCATTAATTGTAGATTTCACTAATGCTACAAAAAATATACAAATAAAAGGTGAGGATATTACCGATGAAGAGACAGAAAAGAGATCGTTTAGAAAGAGCTCATTCTCAAGGTTTTAAAGCAGGTTTAGCTGGTCGCTCTAAAGAGCTATGCCCTTATCAACAAATCGATCCTAAGTCAGAGTGGTTAGGAGGTTGGCGTGAAGCGATTGAAAACCGCAACATGTACAAAACCTAATTAGTTACAACCGAATTAAAGCAAAAAGGCCTCCAAATGGAGGCCTTTTTGTTTAGCAATTTAATGAATTAAAACGCACTAGTGTCTTGAAATAAGCCCACTTTTAAATCTTTTGCTTCGTAGATCACTCGGCCATCTACTTCAACAGTACCATCTGCTACGCCCATAAACAGTTTACGTTTAATTACACGTTTCATTTCAAGACGGTATGTTACTTTTTTATTTGTTGGTAATATTTGACCTGTAAATTTAACTTCGCCCACACCAAGTGCACGACCAAGACCAGGGCCACCAGACCAACCTAAGTAAAAGCCAACTAGCTGCCACATAGCATCTAGGCCTAAACAACCAGGCATTACAGGGTCACCTTTAAAGTGACAATCGAAAAACCAAAGGCTCGGGTCAATATCAAGCTCAGCAATAATTTCCCCTTTACCATGGCTTCCGCCATCAGCAGTAATAGAAGTAATGCGGTCCATCATTAACATGTTGTCACTTGGTAAGCGGCAGTTGCCTTCACCAAACATTTCACCTTGACCACAAAGGATCAACTCTTCTTTTGTATAGCTATTTTTAGGTTCCATAACACTTATCTTCGCTTAGAAATTGCCAAGTACTTTAGCGTACACTTGTACGCTAAACAACTCGGAGCAGTTAAAAAATCAAATAATTGCGTGTTTTATCACCAATCAATCAACGCGATTGGTTTTTGCACTATAAAACCGCGCAATTACAATCAGAAATCATTATAATTACCCCTGACTTATAACCAGTTTAAAGGAAGTTTATGATCCTTTTTGTTAACTCACTAACAGTGATTGATTTTTCTTACTTATGTAACAAACGCGGCGCCGTTGGCGAGAGCTGGATTGTTGATTTAACTTTGCACGGTAAGCTAAACGACGAGTCCATGGTATTAGACTTTGGCTTAGTTAAAAAGCAAATCAAAGGCATTATTGATGACTGTATTGATCATCGTTTAGCTATTCCATCAGGCCTTACAGGCTCAGTTAATGAATTTGAAAATCACAAAACACTTGATTGTACGTTTGGTGATAACAAGCATTTAGCAATGAGTGCTCCTCATCAAGCTTATTGCATGATAGATGCAGAGCAAGTAAATGTTGAATCGGTAACAGAATTTTTAATTGCTACTATTTTACCTAAATTACCAGACAACATAGAAAAAATTGAGCTTGAACTCAAACCAGAGCATAGCCAAAGTTTTTATTATCATTACAGTCACGGGCTTAAAAAGCACGACGGTAATTGTCAGCGCATTATTCATGGCCATCGTTCTCAAATTGGTATTAGCCTTGATGGTATTTCTATGCCTCGCTTGCAAAAAGAATGGTCTCAAAAGTGGGAAGATATTTACCTAGCCACAAGTGAAGATAAAATTGACGCTAAAGACTTAAAACACGTATCAGCTAAACCTGATGATGTATGTTTTGCATATACATCTGCACAGGGCTATTTTGAAATGGCCATTAGTGAGTCGCGCTGCGATATTTTACCTGTTGATACTACGGTTGAATGTATTGCTGAGCACGTAGCTGGCCAAGTGAAAGCTCAATTCCCTGATAAAGACGTAAAAATAACGGCTTATGAAGGAGTCGGAAAAGGATCGATTAGTTATGCTTAAAACACTTTTGGCAACAGCATTAATTACCTCTGCAAGTTTTAACGCAATGGCTCTTGAACTAAAAGGGCACCTTACGCAAGGTGGCTTGGTTACCGGTAAGTTAGATAATGTTAAATCTGTAACTTTAGATGGCACTGAGTTAAAGCTTTCAAAAAATGGTCATTTTGTATTTGGTTTTGGCCGTGATGCTGACACTGCTCATACGTTAACGTGGGTAGACAGTTCTGGAAAAAAGCATACTCAACACTTAGCAATAACAAAACGCGATTACAAAATTGACAAAATTACAGGTGTGGCAAAAAAATATGTGTCGCCACCAAAAGAAGTAAGTGCTCGAATTAGCCGCGAAGCTTTAGCAGTGCGCAAAGCTCGTGAAGTAAATTCAGACTTAGAATACTTTTTAGACCCCGTTTTAAAGCCTGCTGAAGGACGTATTTCGGGTGTTTATGGGAGCCAGCGTTATTTTAATGGCGAGCCGCGCAGACCTCACTTTGGGTTAGATATAGCTAATAAAACAGGTTCACCTGTGTATGCACCAATAAGTGGAACTGTAGTATATGCTGAGCCTGATTTATATTATTCAGGTGGCACTTTAATTATTGATCATGGCCACGGTGTTACCTCTACATATATTCATTTAAGTAAGTTAGATGTAAAAGTAGGTGATAAAATTATTCAAGGTAATAAAGTAGCTGAAATTGGTGCAACTGGCCGTGTTACTGGCCCACATTTAGATTGGCGTTTTAACTGGAAAGGTGAACGTCTAGATCCAGCATTACTAATGCAAGATACCCTTGCAAATAAAAAGTAGAGACTATGACTAACATTGAGCGTGATGCTGTAATTGCACAACGAATAGAAGATTCAACTACATCGGTTACTAAAACGGTGTTTCCGGGTCGTACTAATCACCATAATACACTTTTTGGTGGTGATGCTTTAGCTTGGATGGACGAGGTGGCATTTATTGCCGCTACTCGTTTTTGTAGAAAGCCTTTAGTGACTATTTCTTCTGACCGTGTTGATTTTAAAGAAGCAATACCTGCGGGTACATTTGCAGAGTTAATAGCAAAAGTAGTGCATGTTGGTAATACGAGCTTAAAGGTAGATGTAGATATTTTATTAGAGACAATGCATAAAGATGATAAGCACTCAGCTATAAGCGGTAGCTTTACATTTGTAGCAGTTGATGATGATCACAGACCAACACCAGTAGTCTGCGATAAAATGCTTAATGGATTTAAAAAATAACTTTTTATTTATTTAAAGTTATTAAGAAAAATATAAGCACCATTTAGGTGCTTATATTTTCAACCAAAAAGAACACATCATACTAATTATTTGTATAAGATAAACTTAGCAATAGAGCTACATAAAAAAGTTTCTACCAATGTAGTAGTTAAAAGTAGGTGAGGTATGGCAGTCCCATACCTCATTTAAAACATACTTAAAGTACCATTGCAGCTATCCAACCAAATATAATTAGTGGGATGTTAAAGTGGATGAAGGTTGGAATAACAGAATCTCTAATATGATCGTGTTGGCCATCTGCATTTAAACCAGATGTTGGTCCAAGTGTTGAATCTGATGCGGGAGAGCCTGCATCACCTAAAGCACCCGCGGTACCAACAAGGGCTGCGGTTGCCATAACTGAAAAACCAAGGTCTAAACATAAAGGGACAAACAAGGTGGCAATAATAGGCACTGTAGAAAATGAACTACCAATTCCCATTGTTATTAATAAACCTACTAGCAAAATAACACCTGCAGCTAATGGTTTATTGCCATCAAAAAGAGCGGCACCGCTGTGAACTAAACTTGCAACGTCGCCAGTTGCTTGCATAACAGACGCAAAACCTTGTGCAGAAATCATAATAAAGCCTATCATGGCCATCATCGCAACGCCTTTGCTAAATACGTCGCCATTTTCTTCCCATTTAACAACACCAAATACACTAAATATCATTACACCGACTAAGCCACCTAAAATCATTGAGCCACTTAAATTTTGTGCAACTAGTGAAGAAAGCACTGCAAATAAGCCAACTATCATTACTTTTTTAGGGTTTTCAATGTCTGAATTTTTAGTTTGCGTAGTTAAAGGCATTGCATTGTATTCGCGGCGTTTTCTATATGTAATAAATACCGCGATGAGTAAGCCTATAAACATACCAATTGCAGGAATAATCATAGCCATTGGTACTTGTGTATTGACTATATCAAGTCCGTTATCAACCAAGTTTTTATGCAGTATTGAGTACAAGTAAATACCACCAAAACCATAAGGTAGTACCATGTAAGACGTGGCTAATCCAAACGTTAAAATACATGCTATTGCGCGTCTATCTAATTTTAATTGATTAAAAACAACAAGTAAGGGAGGTATTAAAATAGGGATAAACGCAATATGTACTGGTACTAAGTTTTGCGAAGAAATAGCACACCCTAAAATAATTAATAAAATAAAGTAGCTCAAAAACGTTTGGTTAGTGCTACCTTTTGCGTTTACTTTATCTAATAATTTATCGGCAAGGATCCGTGTCAGTCCAGATTTAGAAATAGCGACTGCAAATGCACCTAACATAGCGTAACTTAACGCAATTTCTGCACCAGCTGAAAGCCCTGAATTAAATGCATCCACACTTTCTTTTATACCTAAACCTGCAGTTAAGCCTGCAACTAAGGCACTAATTGTCATTGCAACAATGACATTTACACGGGCCAACGATAGCCCCAGCATTAAAATAACGCCTATAACAACAGCATTCATAGTTTTCTCTATTTGGATGTTTTAATTAATTTTATCAGATCTTTAGCCTGAGTTTTACGCTCATTAGTAAACGATTTTTTACCATAACGTACTTGGTTAAATAACTGGCTAAATGCGCTTAATGATTGCGCAGATTGTGGGGATTGTTCCATATACACTTGTAACTGTTGGCTTGGTGTTAAGTGCTCTGGCGTTTTTATATTTTGTTTATGAGCCCATTTTTGTATTTCGTAAAACTCTTTAACCATAGGTGCTAATTTAGTAGCACGTTTAGGTAAGTTTAAATAAACAAAATAAGCTATAAAACATATTCCGATAGTAAGTAAAACTATTAGCGGTACCAACCAAATATTACGGCTGCCAAATAACGATTTTAAAAAGTCATTTTGCTTTTGTTTATCAAAACCTAATACCCAACTAGACCATTGGTAGTCAAGATTTTCAAGCTCTAAGCGTAGCCAGTTAATGCCAGGGAAGTTACTTAAGCTAACTAAGCCAAAATCTAAATTACTTTTAAACTCTGTATTTAGTGCTTCATTTTGTGAAAGCGATCCGTTTAAACGTTCAGGTGCTACTACTGCTGTTGCATCAAAAATAACCCAACCTTCGCTGTGTATATATACTTCTACCCAAGCGTGTGCATCGTATTGGCGAACGGATAGGGTGCTGTTATCTAAATTTAACTCTCCGCCTAAATACCCACTTGCTAAACGTGCTGGAATACCCGCACTTCTAAAAATATACGCAGCGGCACTTGCATAATGGCCGCAAAAACCTCGTTTATTATCAAATAAAAACTGATCAATTGTGTTATCGCCATTCATAGGGGTTGGCGTCAAAGTATAAGTAAATTTGTTATCTACAAAATACTGTAATAGATGATTATAAAACTGACGATCCGTTTGAGTATTTTGTTTTAAATTTTTAGCGAGTGAAGCCGCTTTAACATTTTTTTTATGAGCGAGGTGAGTGTAACGTTTGTTTTCAAAGTCATTAAGAGGCGTGCTTGTGAAGCGTGTACTAGTTACATCGTACTGTAAACTTTTTGCCTGGTAGTTTTTTTTACGCAATAACCCCAATGTATTTGCTTCAACATTTTGCGATTCGCTTCGTGAATAAAAGAGCCCATAAAGCCATTTTTGAGAAGCAGGCTCGGCTATAACAGAGTAGCGTGCAATAAATTGCTCATCAATATCATTTTTAGAGTTTGATTTTAAATTATTGTATTTTAAAAAGTCAGACGTAAGCCATGCGTTGCCATTAAATTCATCATGTACAATTGCACGCCAATAATACGGAGCATTAGGCGCTGAGTTATTAAACGTTGCTCTAAAAACGAGCTCATCAGAGTTAGAAAGTTTTGCAATATCAAAGGGGTCAACCTGCTCAGAAAGCCCCGTTTTAGCTAATTTTGGCCCTGGTAATTGCCAAAATGCCGGCATTTTAGGTAAAAACAGTAATAAGAAGATCGCTAAAGGCAGTGCTAATAGTAGTAATTTACCACTTTGCTTAGAGGCTATTTTTAAATTATGTTTTGATTCTAATAAACCAAGTACTGCAAAATTTAAAATGTATAAACCACTCACAGTAAGTGTGGTTAAAATACTTTGGTTAAATAAATAAACGGACGAAAGCGAGAAAAACGTAAGTGTTGTAATTACGTGGTAATGTTTTTTAGTTTTAGCTTGCAGTAATTTAAATAAGCTCGAAAGCATTAACATGGCTACAAACAAAATAACAGTATCGGACATTCCAACACTAGATAACATTAATACCAATGCCGCGCCTGCAAGTATATTTGCCAAAATAGAGTTAGGCTTAGGTTTATTGTTATAGGTTAAGTAAAAGTTCCACGCACAAATAACAGCCAAAACACTTACAAAAACAACAGGTAGATGAGCAATAAAAAATATGACTAAACATGCATAAATAAAGCACATGGAGTAATTAATAACTTTTTCGTTTTTAATTTCGTGCACTACACACCACCTTTAAATGTGCTTAATAATGCTAAGCAATGTTGCTTATGCTCAAGTCCGGTATTGGTATTAACTATTTTACCTGGGAGTTTTAACATAAAAGGCGTGTTTTGCTCACTTGCTTCGCAAACTAAAAAACATAACTGACTCAAACGCTGCTCTGTGTCGCCATTCATAAAAGTAAAATCAAATAGGGCATTCGCTTTTTTATAATCAACGAATTCTTTTACTAAAAGTTGCTGCGTTTTAGCATAATGTTTCCACGATACTCTATGTAACCCCATCTCTGGTAAGTGAGGCAAGAGAGATTCAAATTCGTCACTGCCAACTTCTTTAGCTACACCATTATCACTTTGCTCGTCTAACGCATTAACGTGAGCATCACTTAACACCTTTTCAAGTGATGGATATACAAATACGTACGTTTGTAATTGAATGTAGCTCCATACACTTACTAAACCAAAAGGGTAGTTACTTGAAATTTTAATTCGTTGTACGTCGTATTTACCCCGTAAAAAATAAGGTAAAGGCAGTGATAATAGCTGAGTATTACTACTTACCTGATCAGCGTGTTGACTAGTTTGTACTGTACCTTGGTAGGTTAAGCTTACTGATTGGCACACATTAGGGCTTTGCAATTCAAATTTTATTTGAGGTTTTTGAGGGGAGAAACTATTAAACGTGTCTTTAAATTTGACCGTTAAACCTTTTGCGTTGCTATAACCCATAAGTACAGCAATTATAATTACAACAAACATTAAGTAGGCCATTATCAAAATTAAATTGTTTTGATAATTAATACCCATCACAAAATTTAATACAGCTACAACTATAAAATACCAACCAAGTGATGAAGGTAATACGTAAATTGTTTTATGTTCTAGTGTAATAGTGTTTTTTAAATGCTTATTTTTTAATAATTTATTAAATACACGAGTTTTAAATGTCTTAAATAATGAAGGGCCTTTAGCTACTTTTTTTGGCATAAAGCTTATACCGGAACCAAAACAGCATTTAATATACTATTTACTTGCTCATCCCCAGATTCATTATGTAAACCTAAGCGGTGTTGACACACACTTGCAAAAATAGCTTGTACATCTTCGGGCATTACAAAGTCACGTCCGTCAATATAAGCCCAGGCTTTTGCTGCTTTAGCTAGTGCCATACTGGCACGAGGAGATAAAGACGCTGCAAATGCATTACTGTTTCGTGTGTAATTAACCAGTTTAATTATGTAGTCAACCACTGGGCTACTTAGTGTTATGTCGCTTATTTGTGCTTGAATTTGTGCTAATTCTTGCTGGTTAATCCGCTGCGGTAGCTGGCTATAGTCTCGTTTTTGCATATTTAAAATAAGGCGCTTTTCAGCTTCTTTTGGAGGAAAGCCTAAACTAATACGCATTAAAAAACGGTCAAGTTGAGATTCTGGTAAAGGGTAAGTCCCTGACTGATAAAGAGGGTTTTGTGTGGCAATGACAAAGAATGGATCGGGTAGGGAATATTTTTTGCCATCAACGGTTACTTGTTGCTCTTCCATTGCCTCAAGTAAAGCGCTTTGTGTTTTAGGACCCGCGCGGTTAATTTCATCGGCTAAAACTACCTGGCTAAAAATAGGGCCTTTATGAAACGTAAAACTGTGCTCGCTTGAGTTAAAAACATTAGTACCAATAATATCGGCTGGTAATAGATCACTCGTAAACTGAACCCGCTGATAGGTTAACCCTAAAACAGCCGACAGCGCATGCGAAAGCGTTGTTTTGCCCATTCCAGGAAAATCTTCAATTAGTAAATGCCCTTGACTAAACAAGCAGGTAAGAGCCAGCTTTATTTGCTGCTTTTTTCCAAAAATAACACTCGACAGATCGTCGATTATCGCTGTAACAGTACTTTGCATGCTCACCTTATTTTATTCTATTAATTCAAGACGCTTCATTACCGTATCTACTTTTTTTGCATTAAATGGTTTTGCAATAAAGCCTTTAGCGCCAAGTTCCCATGTGTTTTGTACATTTTCGAGATTATTATGACCTGAACACATAACAACGTGAGTGTGTGGGTAGGTAGTATTAATGTAATCTAAAATATCGGTGCCATCAGAGTCAGGAAGGTCGACATCTACAAATATAACGCTTGGGGATTTTTTATCCATAACAGGTTTAGCAGAGCTAAAATCTGCACTTTCTAAAATATCTTCAAAGCCTAATTCGGTTAATATTTGATTTAAATAATCACGGATTTCCTTAACATCATCAATAATGAGGATAGGCTCTAACGGGCGAACAAATTCCATATGTTATTACTTCTAATTTAAATACATCTTAAGTTACTCAATACTAAGCTAAGCCCCTCATAAGCTCAAGAACACATCAATAAATAACTAGATTATTTGTGCGCCAAGACTTACTAGGGCGTATTGAACTTTGTGGATTGGAATTTGTTTAATCTAAGGAAGATTAAATCGCGATGCGAGTTTTGTAACCTAGTGGGCTTGGTAACTGCTCATGCGTTACTCTACTGCCTTACACCCATGTAAGAATAAGTAACAATCAGTCTGCTACAAGTTCATCCTCTAAAGATCAACACACCCTGATACCTAACATGTTAACTCTTTTTTATTTTGCAACAGAAGTAACAAAAAAGGGCTATTCAAACAATTTTATCTACGTTTATATAAGACTTTAGCCATAAATATAAAATTAATAACCTTTTAAATATACCTTCAACTACTTGAAAATTAATGTTTTAAATTATTATTCACGCGCATTGTAAATTCTTTGTAATAAATATTCGTTGACGTAACATTATCTATTTGTGATTATGCTCATCAGTTGAGCTTATGCTCATTAAGCTTTAATTGCCTACACAGCAATTGTTTGTAAGGCTTTGATAGGTTCAACACGCTGAATAAACACAACACACTATAAAGAGAGTTTAAAATGTTAAATAATAAAAAAACTAAATTTGCAGTTAGTTTAATTGCAGCTGCTATGGCAGCATCTACTCCTGCTCAAGCAGAAGTTTCAGATTACTTAGATCGACTTGAAGTTAACTTTCTTGCAATGCAAAACTTCCAGTCGATTCAAGCAAAAGACGGTGCTTTTCGCCCTGAAGATGAAGAACAATCGTCTGGTTTTGGCCGCATACGCGCTAACTTAATGCTTAAATTTCATATCAACGAATTTATTACTGCAGATATAGACATCGCAGAAGAGCCAAATGACTTTGGTGGCGAGGATCGTGACTTTTCGTTTCATAATGACTTCGCGGGTGTTGAGTTTGATTTATTTGGCTTGACCGATAACATACGTGAAAACGAAAACCTAACGCTGCGTTTAGGTAACATTGGTGGCTCACCATTTCAGTTTAAAGGTTTTCAAGACGGCGCAGATAACCAAGGTAATGCCCTTATTGGTAACGGCATGACCGATTATGCAACTGCTGAAAACGGTGCACAACTTAGTTATACTAAAAGCTATGATAGTGGCTTGATCCGCTCTTACAATGTAACCGGTCATATTACTACATCAAGCTTTGGCGAAGCGTTTCAAGAAGACAGAGGTTACAACTACCGCCTTCAAGGTACTTTAGAATTTGAAGGTGGTTTTAAAGCTGGCCTTAACTATTTACAAGCAAATCAAGGTGATCAATTACGCTTTGAAAATGGTGTAGCTAGCCTAGATGGCGTTACTACAACGAACTACCGTTTTGGTGATGGTGAAAACTACAACTTCTCAGCTTCACCTTCAAATGAACGTGATACCCACGTAGGTGTTATGCCTGGTCTTGATCAAACAACCATTCAGTTAAACCTAGCGTACCAACCATCTCCTCAAACAAGCGTTATTTTAATGCTTGGTAAATCATCAGACGATTTTACTTTTGCAGATTCTGCAGGTAATGCAGTCGCAGGCATTACTTACTTTGGTAACGCAAGTGGTGTTGCAGATGCAAACGGAACAACGTATGACTCTAATAGCGTAATTGAGGGCGAAAGCTCAGTTCAATATTATGTTGTTGAAGCTCAGCAATACATTATTCCAGAAAAACTTTACGTAGCAGCACGTTACGCAGAAGCTGAAAACACTTCAGATCTTATTTCTCAAAACGATAACACCGTTGAGCGTTTACAAGTTGCCGCAGGTTACTGGTTTAACGACAGCACTCTTCTAAAAGTTGAATATGTAAACCAAGAAGAAGGTGCAAACTCAGGTGGCCAAATTGGTACTGGTTTTGATGGATTCACCTCAGAAATCTCAGTTAAATTTTAAATAAGGAGCAAGTGTTAGCTTGCTTTTAATTGCAATAATCATCCTTTAAAGATGATGGTTATTGCTTATCGCTTTATTTAGTAGGGCGTTTAACACTTAATTTATTTAAGCGTCTTATTTAACATATTCTTGAGGGTTCCCCCATGAAAACTAAACTATTAATGCTAGCATGCGGTGTTATGGCAATGAGTAACGCTGCCGCAAAAGAAACCATTACCATCGCAACTGTAAATAATGGTGACATGATCACCATGAAAGAGTTAAGTAATAACTTTGAAAAAAAATACCCAGACATCTCATTAAAATGGGTAACACTTGAAGAAAACATTTTACGCCAACGTGTAACTACCGATGTAGCGACAAAAGGTGGCCAGTACGACGTAATGACAATTGGTACTTATGAAGTGCCAATTTGGGGAAAACAAAACTGGCTAACTGAGCTTGATGATTTAGGCGAAAACTACGATGTTGATGATTTACTGCCTGCTATTCGTAGTGGTTTAACGATAGATAACAAATTATATGCAGCACCATTTTACGGTGAAAGCTCTATGGTTATGTATCGTACTGATCTAATGGAAAAAGCAGGCCTTGAAATGCCAAAAGCAGCGACCTGGAGCTTTATTCAAAAAGCAGCAAAAGCAATGACCAATAAAGAAGACGGTGTATACGGTCTTTGTTTACGTGGTAAAGCAGGTTGGGGCGAAAATGTTGCATTAATTACCTCAATGGCTAATTCATTTGGCGCACGCTGGTTTGATGAAAACTGGAAACCCCAATTTAATACTCCACAGTGGAAAGAAACACTTCAATACTACGTAGATGTAATGAAAGAGTCAGGCCCTGCGGGTTCATCAGCAAATGGCTTTAACGAAAACTTAGCATTATTTCAAACCGGTAAATGTGGTATTTGGATTGATGCAACCGTAGCCGGCGCATTTGTTACTAACAAAAAAGACTCTGAGGTCGCAGATAAAGTGGGCTTTGCACTCGCTCCTGATAACGGCTTAGGCAAACGCGGTAACTGGTTATGGTCATGGACACTTGCGATTCCATCGAGTAGTAAAAAATCCGACGCAGCTATGAAATTTATTAGCTGGGCTACGTCTAAAGAATACAGCCAGTTAGTTGCTGATAATAAGGGGTGGGCAAAAGTACCGCCAGGTACACGCGCATCTCTTTATGAAAACGAGCAATATATGAGTGCAGCACCATTTGCACAAATTACGCTTGATTCAATCAACTCAGCAGACCCTAAAAACCCTACTGTAAAACCTGTGCCCTATGTTGGTATTCAGTTTGTAGCCATTCCTGAGTTTCAGGGAATAGGAACCGCAGTTGGACAGCAATTTTCTGCTGCGCTCACGGGGCAAATGACCGTTGAGCAAGCGCTTAATGCATCACAACGCTTAGTTGAACGCACAATGCGAAAAGCTCGCTACCCAAAATAAATCAGTAGGCAGGTAAGCTCTCAACTTACCTCGTATTTAATGTCAGCATTAGCTAAGAATTATAGTGAAGCCCACACTGGGCTTTACTAGGGATAATGCTGACTTTTGAAAGGTCACCACACTATGGCAACGACACAATCACGTACGCTTGCACGCATGATGCTATTCCCTAGCGTAATTTTATTACTCGGTTGGATGATAGTACCGCTGTGCATGACATTGTATTTCTCATTTGTAGATTACAACTTACTTATACCTGGAGAGCGTGAATTTGTAGGCTTTTTAAACTATGAATTCTTTTTAACTGATCCAGCATTTTTTGAATCATTTTTTAACACCCTTTACTTAGTAACGGGTGTATTAGCCATCACTATCTGTGGTGGTATAGGGTTAGCCATTCTCCTCGACCAAGCAATATGGGGGCGGAACTATGTACGTATTATGGTTTTAGCGCCGTTTTTTGTTATGCCAACAGTATCGGCATTAGTATGGAAAAACATGCTAATGAATCCCGTAAATGGTTTATTTGCTCACTTTGCACTATGGCTTGGCTTAGACCCCATTGATTTTTTTGCACAAATGCCTTTGTTTTCAATCATTATAATTGTGTCTTGGCAGTGGCTTCCATTTGCAGCGCTTATTTTACTTACCGCTATTCAGTCGTTGGATCGTGAACAGTTAGAAGCTGCAGATTTAGATGGTGCAGGCCCATTTAGCAAGTTTTTTTACATTGTTTTACCGCACTTATCACGTGCAGTTACCGCTGTAATATTAATTGAGACAATATTTTTACTGTCTATTTTTGCTGAAATTTTAGTAACAACCAGTGGCGGGCCAGGTTATGCCTCTACCAATATCACTTACTTAATTTATACCCAATCGCTATTACAGTTTGATGTGGGCGGCGGATCAGCAGG
Organism: Pseudoalteromonas sp. S3178; assembly: GCF_005886985.1. Classification (NCBI taxonomy): domain Bacteria; kingdom Pseudomonadati; phylum Pseudomonadota; class Gammaproteobacteria; order Alteromonadales; family Pseudoalteromonadaceae; genus Pseudoalteromonas; species Pseudoalteromonas sp. S3178. The sequence goes on from NZ_PNCW01000027.1 coordinate 24,261, forward strand.
GGGCATAGTGGCAGTTATTATTGCCAACATAGTAGCCATATTTTTAATGCGCCTTATTGGCAAAAACTTGGAGGGTTAATTCATGGCTATTGCATCAACCAAACAATCAAAAATAATTTATACCCTTGCTGCGTGGACGATCAGTGGGATGATTTTCTTCCCAATTTTATGGACACTAATCACAAGCTTTAAAACAGAAGCTGAAGCTATTTCAGCAACTCCTGCGTTATTTGCATTCGATTGGACGCTTGAAAACTATCAAGATGTATTAGCACGTTCGCCTTATTTTGATCACTTTTGGAACTCAGTGGTTATTTCACTTGGTTCAAGTTTATTAGGACTAATGATTGCCGTACCTGCAGCATGGTCAATGGCATTTGTGCAAACTAAAAAAACTAAAAACCTATTAATGTGGATGCTTTCTACAAAAATGTTACCACCAGTTGGTGTGTTAATTCCGATTTACTTATTGTTCAGAGACTTTGCACTACTTGATACCAAGCTTGGCTTAGTCATAGTAATGACATTAATTAACTTACCAATAATGGTGTGGATGTTATACACCTATTTTAGAGAGATCCCAGGGGAGATTTTAGAAGCATCACGCATGGATGGTGCAACAATTGGCGAAGAAATATTTCATGTTTTACTCCCAATTGCCTTACCAGGTATTGCCTCAACATTACTATTAAACGTAATTTTGGCTTGGAATGAAGCATTTTGGACACTTATATTAACTGCTGCAAATGCCGCACCGTTAACGGCATTTATTGCCAGTTACTCAAGCCCTGAAGGGTTATTTTACGCCAAATTATCGGCAGCTTCTGCCATGGCCATTGTGCCAATATTAATTCTTGGTTGGTTTAGTCAAAAACAATTAGTGCGCGGCTTAAGCTTTGGCGCAGTAAAGTAGGAGAACACACATGGGCAGCATCACACTAAAAAAAGTAACTAAAAACTTTGATGAAGTTAACGTAATAAAACCGCTCGATTTAGAGATTAAAGACGGTGAATTTATTGTATTTGTTGGGCCATCAGGCTGCGGTAAATCAACACTTTTACGCATGATTGCAGGGCTTGAAGACACAACAAGTGGCAATATTGAAATAGATGGGCAAGACGCAACACATACACCACCTGCTAAACGTGGTTTGGCAATGGTATTTCAGTCTTACGCTTTATACCCACATATGAGTGTTCGCAATAATATTGCTTTTCCACTAAAACGTGCAAAAGTAAGTCCAGCTGAAATAGAGTCTAAAATTGCAAACGCCGCTAAAATATTAAATTTAACAGACTACTTAGACCGTAAACCAGGTCAGTTATCTGGTGGTCAACGCCAACGTGTAGCGATAGGGCGTGCAATTGTTAGACAGCCATCGGCATTTTTATTCGATGAGCCACTGTCAAATTTAGATGCATCGCTTCGTGTAAATATGCGTTTAGAAATATCTGAGTTACATAAAAGCTTAGCTACAACAATGATTTATGTTACTCACGACCAAGTTGAAGCCATGACAATGGCTGACAGAATCGCAGTATTTAATGGTGGAATTATAGAGCAAGTAGGAACACCGCTTGAGCTATACCAACACCCGGTAAATAAATTTGTAGCGGGCTTTATTGGCTCTCCAAAAATGAACTTTATTGATGTAACTAACGATAGCAATGCGCAAACACAAAGTTTAGGTGTACGCCCAGAGCACTTTGAAATTTCTACTGACTCTGGTACTTGGCAAGGTACTGTAGGTGTTATAGAGCACTTAGGTTCTGAAAGCTTTTTACATGTAACCATTGAAAATGGCAGTACAGTAACGGTAAAAGCTGATGGCGATTGCCCTTTAAAATACGGTGATACTATTTACTTAAGTGCGCCTGAGCATAAAGTACATCGGTTTGATAAAAACGGCTTAACTATTAAAAATGCCGCACCTTAAAGCGTAAATATGCACCAATACTTTATACGAGCTCGTTTACGTATAAAGTATTGGTTATTAAGTTAATGTGACACTTCGGCATTTTATAAATCAATGATATATTTACGAATATTATAAAATGATTAATTGCGGTGTATTTTAGTAATTTATCTAAAAGTTATCGAACCCAAGGACACGATCCTTTGATATTAAGAGGTTTAAGTGGCAAAGCTATCAAATACAGAAATACGTAAGCTTGATGATGCAGCAAGAGCAGGGTGGTTATATTACGTTGCGGGTAAAACCCAAGACGAAATAGCTAAAAAGCTAAATGTATCTCGCCAATCTGCACAGCGAATGGTCGCTTTATCGGTAAGCCAAGGGCTAATTAAAGTCAGGCTTGAACACCCAATTGCTAAATGCATGGATTTAGCTGAAAAAATAAAAAATCGTTTTGGATTAGAGTCATGTGAAGTTGTACCAAGTGACGGATCAGATCCAAATTCTACTGTTGGTTTAGCACAAGCTGGCGCGGCAGAAATTCAGCGCCATTTAAAATCAGAAACACCAAAAATTTTAGCTATGGGTACTGGGCGTGTATTACGTGCCTGTGTTGATGAATTACCAACGCTTGATTGTAGCCAACATAAAGTTGTGGCCATGCTTGGTAATATGGCACTTGATGGTTCGGCGTCACCATATGATGTTGTGGTAAGAATGGCTGAGCATATCAATGCAAAACATTATCCAATGCCATTGCCAGTATTACCAAGAAGTGTTGAAGAAAAACAACAGCTTCATGCACAGCATAATATTACCAGTAATTTAAAGTTAGCTACTCAGGCGGACGTAACATTTGTTGGTGTTGGTAGCTTAGGCGAAAAATCGCCACTGCATATTGATGGATTTATTGATGAGCAAGAACTTAAAGAGCTACAAAATTTAGGAGCCGTTGGCGAAATGATTAGCTGGGTTTACGATAAGCGTGGCCAACTAATTGATTGCACGGTAAACCAACGTGTTGCCAGTACGCCTTTAAAAATTGAAGGTAATAAACAAATTTACGCAATTGCTGCCGGTGAAGATAAAGTTTTAGCAATACTTGGCGCTGTTAGGTCTAATATGATCAGCGGTTTAATTACTAACGAATACACAGCAGAACGATTGCTAAGTATTGAATAGTAATTTGCTAATGTTTAAAACTCATATAGCAGTAAATTAAAATGGGTTATTTAAGTTTAAGTGATAAGGAAAATATTTAAGCTTTATTAAGTTTTATTCAGCCATTAAGAAAATATGAATTTATGATAGCCGCTGTAGTTATTTGTTGTAGCTTTTTTGTAGTAAGCTTTTGTAAGTAGTTACATAAAGCACTAATTTTTAAAGTAATAAAAAACATGTATAAAGCTGGCTTATGTCCGATACCGTCTAGTATTGGACATTAAAGGGGTGCTATTAACACTCCTTTTTAAATAGCCATTAACTACCTATAATTTATATTATGTTAAATACAGTGTTTTATTATAATAGTAGGATAAAGAGCTTCATTATTTTATGTATATAACCCCTATTTTCATCTGTTTTTATATAGATCTGGCTTATATGTGTAATCGCTCTTTAATTATCATTAGTTGCCAGTTTTAAATTACGGTTAATATTATTTATCCTAAGTTGGCTACACCTACAAATGTAACATCCACAAATAACTAAATGATAAATTTTATCGACTCTCAAATTAACCAATAACTAAGTTAACAAATTAAAATTAAACATTTCACTTAATGGTTTTTGTGTTCTTGGTTTTCCTAATTAAAAAGCTTCTATTTTAATTAAGGCCTTTAACTACTAGTTTTAAAAGCCTTAAATAAATACACTTTTATTTAAGGCTTATGTTTTTATAATTTAAGTTTCTAGCTACAGCCTAGCTCAGTACTTAAACCAAACACTGATGGCTCAATTGTTTGCGCGTTGTTGTATGATAAATCTGGCATAACGTTAATACCAGCACGTGATTCAACTTCATCAATACTTACTTCAGTATTACAAAAATTATCACTGCGGCTTGCTGATTGTTCCATGATAAACGCCGATGCTTTAATTGTGCTACCAGATTGCTCCATCACAATTTTAAAATAACCACTTGGAATTGTATGTGCTTCATTAGCTTGTGGTAATTCTGCAAAGTAATATTCGTACAACGGCCCGGTTACTACGTATAAATCGTTACCATTACTAACATGATTTCGCACTGCGGTTTCAAGCCTAACCCATGGTCCCTGGTTTAATGCAGATGATTGCGGCGTAATAATAGAAAGCAAGTTTGTCAGTTTCCAATCAGCCGTATTACTAAAAGATGCTAATGGGACTTGATGGCCTCTATCTGTATTTATTGTTGCGTACGCATCGGTATAATCATTGGGTTTAGGGCGTGCCTGCCATTCGACATTGAATTTGCAACAGTGTGTTTGGTTTTTAGGCAAGGCAGAGCCTATGTAGTGTGGTTTATTCCCCATAAATTGGCGATAACGCCGCATAAATACCAAACACGCGTTGCCTGTAAGGTTCTTTCTAGGGACGATTAACTCTTTGTTACTCGATTTTGACTTAGCACACTAGGTTACAAAGCTCGTGCCGCGATTAAATAGCCCCTAGCTTGAACAAATTTAATCCTGAAAGACAGGCACGCCCTTTGTATAATGGGAATACAAATCTGGATCAGCTTTCCAACTTCTACTTCTCGACGGTCCACTCATAGTATTGGTAGTTACATGGTATGCAACCCAATCAGCAAACTTTGTATATCTATTATTTTTTAATGTATAAATACTTCGCTCAATTGTGTTGCCATTATTTAAACCCGTTGGGCAACCTTGTAAGCAATTAGCTTGCACTATGAGCAAAACATAAACCTGTAAGTACTATTGATGCCTTTATTATTGTCTTCATTGTTATATCCTCAATTTAAAGAGGATAAAAATTAACAGCTCCTTATTACAATAATATTTAAGTAACTACATGTTTTTAAATATAAAAGTAAAAATCAGTAAAACAATAATATTAGCCTAGGTTATTGGTATTAATTAAGCACAAGTTAAAAAACGTACAAGCGCCCTACCTATCAATTGAGTTTTAATCGCCTTGAGCAGCGCTAATAACAAAAGGTCTGAATGGCGAGCTGTTTCTGAATACAAATGTTAAATTATACAGAATTTCATTATGTTAAATTGATTGCTAATCGATTTCACTAAGGTGAATAAGCACAATACATCACCAAAAACACACATTTCCTGGCTTAATATTGAGCAAGTTTTGATGTCAGATGCATTTTAGGTAGGATTTTTACTGTAAATAGTGCGTTTTTAACTCAGTTAAGTATAAACGCCCAGAAATCTAACAAGGCATAACTGCCTCGTTAGATTGCTAATATACAACTTTAAGATTTAAAACGTTTTACCCTTTAAGAAGTTACTCATTAAAAGTAATATTTTTTCAGGCTGTTCGTCTAAACACCAATGCCCTGCTTTTTCTAGCCAGATGAGCGATGAGTTTGGAATGGTTTGCTCTAACATGGGGGCGTATTTAGGTTTTTGAAAGTTATCTTCTTCACCCCATAAAATTAGGGTCTCATGCGGTAAGCTTTTAAGTTCACCTGCAATTGCTTGCGTGTACTCTTTATTTAAACGACGCATATTAGCAAACAATGCAGCTTTACCTTGCTCGTTACTCCATTGTGCTAAATAAACTTTTTTTAGTTCATCAGTCATTATGCTTTTGTCATATACGCCTTTAGGCATAAAATCCTGTAGTGTATCAACAAATTCATCAACCGTTGTTTTTTCCTCAACTCCTGGCTCAAGTAGCGGCTCAAACTCTGGTATTGGCCATGAATCAAAACATACACTGTCGATTAAAATTAGTCCGTTCACTTTTTCAGGGTAATTGACTGCCATTAACTGTGCAATACCGCCACCAATATCGTGCGCTGCTATATTGGCTTTAGGAATACCAACTGCATCCATAAACTTAATAAGTATTCTGCACTGCGCATTAATAGATACGTCAATGTCTTTAGGCATATTTGATTCACCATAATTCAGTAAATCGGGTGCAATAACGTTATGTGACTTAGCAAGCTCGGGCATAACATTACGCCAAAGTGATTTATTAGTTGGAATTCCGTGTATTAATAATAGCGGTGTGCCTTCTCCCATTTCTTGATAAGCAATTTGGTGGCCTTCAATGCTAACGTATTGTGTTTTACTCATACTAATATTCCTTTTAAATTAAAATTTATGTATGAGTAGTTAAGAGCAATTATCGTCCCATGTTTGATTTAAGGCTAAAACTTTTATCCTAAGTGCAATCGCCAAAACAAAAACACCGCTGTGCCCTGCTTTGTAGCGATTTAAAATCGTATTAGCGTATAAAATAAGTAAGCTATACATAATTTATAATTCAGCATTACTTTTTTACAATGTGAAATAAAGTAGTAGATGCATGAAATAGTTACTGCCTATTTAATTAAGTTCTCAGTCTCAATTAATTTCCTGATCTTATTTATTAAAACATCTTGTTTAACGGGTTTTTCGAGCATGTCATCAAAACCTAACTCAACATACTTAGCACTGCTACTTCCTTGTGAATCAGAAGTGTGTGCAATAATTTTAGTTTGCTTCTCACTGCTGTGCTTTTTGATTTTTAACATTGCATCAGTACCAGAAAGTTCTGGCATTACTATATCCATTAAAATTATGTCATAGTCATTTTGTGACACCATTAGCATTGCTTCTATTGCACTACTTGCATAATCAACATTTAAGTTTTCATTTTTGAGCATAGCTTTAATTACCATCTCAACAAGCGGTTCGTCATCAACGAGTAACAACGATTTAGACTTAAACTTGTTAGACATAATTGGTTCAACATTATTTTTTATTGGAGTTATATCACTTACTTCATTAATACTCGTTACGTTAACCAATAACGATAAACAAATACTTGTTGTTTTCCCCCTTTCGTTAAAACTGATAGCCTTTCCTCCAAGCATTTTAAATATTGATATAAAAAATTTAATATCAAGTGTGGCATCTATATCATCATTAAAGTTTATTGCTGACTGCTGCGATATTAATTTTAATTGCGCTAAAAAATTATTGCTCATTGTTAAGTTGTTAATTGAAAAGTTTAGATTTAAATAATTTCTTTTATCTTTTTTTACAATATCACTATCAATAGTAAGTTGTGACTTGTAACTACTTTCTAATAGTTCTGTTGATAGCTGAATAACCAACTGAGAAATTAGCTTTTCATCACTTATTACAGCAACTGCTTTTTCACTGCTGTTGGTAATCACGTTTTTAATATCTGAATCTTTATTCAAAATAGACGCGCTATTACTTAGCATTTTACTTAAGTTAATTTTATTAGCTTTTAATTTCAGTTTTCCTGTTTGTGATTTATTAACATTAACGAGTTGTTGAATAACACACTCTAGTTGTTCGCTAGCTGTATTTATATTTCCAATATGACCTTTGAAGTCTGATGCACTCATGGGTTTTTGGGCAATTTCAATAATAGATTTTAAAGAACTCAAAGGTGCTTTTAGTTGCTGACTCAAGCGAGTTACAAATTTTTCTTTTAATTGATTAGACTGTTTTGATTTTTCTAATACATCGGCAAGTAAAAGCTCTTTTTGATGAGCTGATGTTTCATCTCTGAAGTAACAAACAAAGCCACCAAAATCCGTATGTCTTTGCACTACAGTTATCCATCGGCCATCGGTAAAGCCAATATCAATCAGCTGGTTATGATCATTTTCTAATTTATTATGTTCTTTATAATGGTTAATAATATTGTGTTGCTGCGCAAAACTTATTAACTGACTATACGAAAGCTGGTTATTTTGTTTATTAACCTGGGAAAATAACTTATTAAATGCATCATTTGTAATAACTGGGAACTCATGGCTATTAAAAATAGCAAAGCCATGAGGAAGCGCATCTAAAGAACTTGAAAATAGCTTTTCTCTATTTAAAATTAATTGGTTTTTATCTTTAATTTCATCATGTAAACGTCTAGGTAAGCGTAAAAAATAGTAAACAAATGCAAATACAGCTAAAGCAATTAGTCCTAATCTAAATAGACTATATTTAGTGATTGTAGGCGTTAATATTTTATTAATTGGTTGTACATGTAAACGCCAAGTTGGAGGGAAACGGCTACTAACAGCGCTAATACTATTTGTAATAACACGAGAATTTACTTCCCCTTGCTTACTAAGTGTAAATTGTGGCGTAACTATAAATATATTGTAGTTTTGGGTGTTGAGTTTTCCTATTATAGCTTTTAAAAACTTACTTAAATCAAATGCAGTAAGAGTATAAATGGAGTTATTTTTTAGTTTAATTTCAGATATTAAAAAAGCAGTATCAGCAACTGTAAACACTTCCACTGACTTTTTATTTGCTCTTAAATCAAATTTAGTTAACCAGCCTTTAAAACCATAAGCCGCTAAATCAAAGTTGTTTTTAGACCAAAGTGCTAATTGGTTATATTGAGAATCAAATACTACATACCCTTTATAGTTCAAATTTTCGGATGCTTGATTTTGTACTAAATTATTAAGCTGCTCTTTTGTATACTCTTTTTGGCTTTGAATAAAACCAGCTACCACTAAGTCTTTTTGTGAAATATATAACCCTTGATTATCAAAGCGTTCTAATGCATTAAATAGGGTTTTTCTAAGCTCCTGAGTTTTTAAATTATAGTTACTTTGCAGCTCTTTTTTCTCGATTGTATAAAGCAATAAAGCAGTAAAAGCACACAGTACTAAAGCAATTAAAAAGGCGACAGGAGCTAAACTAAATACGTGGATATATTTAGTCTCTTTATTAGATTTTTCGTTTGATTTTTTATTAATTGAATTAGCTGGGTCATTGTCTCTATTTAATTGCGTTTGTAGTAGCTGAGCAAATGATATGAACTGATCTTTTTGCGAGCCTATTAGTGTTTTAGGCACTAAGTCGGCCATAACTAATAAGCCAATAACAGTATTGTTATTACTGTATATAGGATACTGAGCATAAAAACGAATACGATGTTCAGTGTTGCTAGATACACTTTCAAAAAATGTATCTTCAAATATATATAACTTTTCTTCATTACAACGCTGTTGATATTTTAAAAGCTCTTCTTTTATATTGGCATCGTCATTTGTAATTATCTGTTCAGAATATACTTCTCTAAAGTCTACATACTTAACAATAGGCACATCATAAAATTGCTTTAATAACGATAAAGTTTCTTTTACTTCATGGCTTATTTCTTTTATTCCACTGGTTATTTCATTGGGTAAAGTAAATATATTAGATGCGTTCATTTGCGTTCTCCTGTTGGTGGAGTATGTATCCAGGTAGTGCTATTTTGTCCGCTGTGGGTCGGTAATTTAACTCTAAATGGAGGTGCTAAACTGCTAAGTGCGGGCTCGCCGGTAGTCACATTAATAACTTGCTCAGCACTAACAAGGTTTAACGAGGTTTGACAATAAGTTACGCCAGGCTCAATACCTATAAGACTTAATGTTTCTGTAATAAGTAAATTATTAATTAAATCTATTCCGGCTAATTCAAAAGTGGTTTTTAAAATAGTAAACACTAATGTTTCTACTATGTTTTCATCATCTTCTAAGCGAGTTCCCTCTGGGCAGCAAATAGTCCCCAGCTCTACATCTACATTGGCACTTAGCCCTACTAAAGAGAGTGCATTTAACGCCGTATTTAAAAGCGGCTCTACTTGCGGCAAATATAAATCTAAAATATCACCTTGAGATTCGTATCCGCTTTGACAGCTATCGCATGATTGCGACAAACTCTGATCGCTCACGCCAAGTAGCGGATTCCCCAAAGCAGTTACGCCTACCAAACAGCTACTATCGGCAGGTTGTTTATCAATTTCAAAGCTTTCACACGGTGAGCCAGTGACGACTTTTTGTGACACGTAACGCGATAAAATTTGTCCGCTATTTGCAGGGCACGCCTGTGCTGTGCTTCTTAATAGTTGGCCAATAACAGAATTACCAAACTGCCCTATTGCATAATTTGGCCCCTGCTGAAGCGCATTTATATAGCTTACATTACCTGTGTTATTTATATTGCTTATGCCTTGGCTATCACTTGCTTCATCGCTCAAGCCTTTTAAACATGGGTTGCCTTGGCAATTAGGGGCATCGTAATAAACGGCCTCACGTGAGGTAAATCTATCATCGCGAATACCTATTAGTGCACGGTAAGTTGCATTTGCTTGGCGATCTGTATAAAAAATAAGAGGTGCTTGGTGCTCGTCAAAGCTAACCGCAATACCTAGCGGTTTATTGTTGGCGTCAATAACTGTAATTTGATTATCGACCTTAGTTTGATGACGCTTAATTAAGGCGTCTCTTACTAAAACAACACCGCCAATTGAGCCAATGATTAAAATAGTAATTATCAGTATTAGTTCAATCGTTAAAATGTAGCCTTGTTGGTAATGTTTTTTCATATCAGGCTCCTATAGCACTTCAACAAGCATTTTAAGTACATTCATTACCTGCAGTGCGGCAGGGAAAAACACCAATACCAAAAACATCGGAAAACAAATTAGTAATATTGGAAACGTGGTGTGCATGGCTTTTTTGTTTACCTTTTTGGCAAGCAAAATATTCTTTTTTAACGCAAGTCCATCAAGTTGAGCTTGAACTGCATTAATTAATGGCGTGCCTAGCTTTGAGCCTATTAGCATTAGATTGGCTAATTTTTTTATGCCCATAACCCCCGTACGCTCAAAGAGTGAGTTAAATGCAAATTCACGGTCTTTACCTGCACTAAGTTCAAACAAAAATAGCTTAAGCTCTTTGTATAAAGGATGCTTTTTGCTTAAGCCATGATCAACGGCCAATGCAAACGAACGCTCTAGAGAAAAGCCAGCGCGCATATATACCAAAAGTACTCTTAAAAAAAACTCTAAACTATTGTTGATAAGCGTTTTTCGCTGATTTTTACGAATCAAAAACCAGCCTTCGGGTGCAAAAAAACAAATGAAACACAACATTAAAGTAATGGTTGAACTTAACTGATACCCGCTGAGCTCTATTAAAGTAAATGCGCTAAAAGTGGCCGCTACTTTGAAACAATATAAGCTCAATAATATTTTATTAATTTGTATACCGGCTTGCCTTAGCTGGCGTTTAGAAATAACAATGAGCGGATACCAATTAGTATTTTTAGTATCGCTTTTATCTAACTCAACCTTTAAAGATTGTCTGTGAATATGGATAAATGACCCCATACTTACCAGTAAACCTACAAGTAAAAGTATATCAATCATAATGTTATCCTTAAGCTAAGACGTAGCCATAAAAAACCAAATAGCTGACAAAGCAATGCAACTGTTAAATATGCAATACCGTTGGGATCGTTTAATAAAGGTTCAAACCAGGTAGGATCGGTATAATTGAATAGAGGCACTAACGCATAAGGTAATACACCACTAAACACAGCCGCATATTTAGTACCTGAGAGCTTGGCTTTTAATTGTTGGCGATCAAGTGTTCTAAGCGCCATCATATTGCAAACACTTTTAAGCATATCGGTTAAGTCGCACTGACTTTGTGTATGCGTGATAATGCTATGAGCAAATAATCTAACTGTTTCACAATTGTATCTTTGAATTAATGGTGCGAACGATGTTTGCGCATCACTACCCATACTCATTCTTTGCAGTAATAGTGAACTTTGTAATTTTAGGTATGGATCTGCGTGTTCGTCTGCAAACTTCATTGATTGTTGAAGTGATAAACCTGTACTTAAACATGACTGTACAGTTTCGATATACTCCAAAAAATGATGCTCAAACTTGGCTAACCTATAATGGGCTAAATCAATAACAACAATAAAGCAGGTTACAAATACAACTATTGCAATAATAAATGCACTGGTTAAGGCCTCTGGGTAGTAAAGCTTTACTAAAAACCACGCACTACTTGAAAGTGAACTTGCCATACTAATAAATACAAAATTACTTATATTTAAACCAAGCACTCTTAGTGACAAGGTTAAAACATCTTTTTCTTCTAAAATATCTGGCTTTTTTACAACTTCATTGCTTTTGTTTTTAACATATAAGGTAATAAGTACACTACTTGCTAAGGTAAATGTAATAACGGCTGCAACGGCGAGTAAGTAATCTAACTTAGTCATGATCTGCCTCCGTTTTACTTTTAAGTAATGCTTGAAGTGTTTGTGCATTTTCACCTTGGCTTTGCATAAATGAAATAACACTAGAATCTTGCACAAAATTATTTTCAACGGCTTCTAAACCGGGCTTACTGTACAAAGCACAAAAATGAGCAGCTCCATTTACACGCTTTATCTCACCGATACTTTTTAAAGTACGTATTCCATCTGTAGAGCGAGAAACATGAACAATAAGCTGAATACTCGATGCTATTAATGCGTTTGTATGGGCGTCGCTTAACTGTGCATTATGAAGCTGAACGAGCGTTGATAATCTGGTTACTGCATCACTTGCACTATTAGCATGTATGGTCGTCATAGAACCCTGATGGCCGCAGTTCATAGCTTGAAGCATATCTATAACTTCACCAGAGCGAACTTCGCCCACTAATATTCTGTCGGCGCGCATTCTAAGCGCTGCTTTTACTAAATCTCTTAAACTTACAGCCCCTTTTCCATCGCTATTTGTATCGTGAGCTTCTAGTTGTACAACATGGTTATGATGTAAGTTAAGTTCAGCACTTTCTTCAATAGTAACAACACGTTCGTTTTTATTTATAGAGTTGGCAAGCACATTTAATAAAGAGGTTTTACCCGCGCCAGCATTGCCACATACTAATATATTAACCCCTGACTTAACGGCCGTTTGTAAAAACGTTAAAACATTTTTATCTAAAAACTTATTAGCGATTAAAAATTCATCATTGATTTTTTTATGGTTAAATTTTCTTATTGATACAATAGCGGCACTAGTACATGCAGGTGGCACAATAATATGAACACGGCTACCATCTTTTAGTTTGCCGTCAACTATTGGCATTAGTGCGTTAACCTGGCGCCCGCACCCATCAAGTAACCTATCAACAAAGCGGCGTAAATGGCGCTCGTCATCAAATTTACTGGCTGTACATAGAAGCTTACCTTGCTTATCAATCCAAATGTCTTGCGTGTCGTTTATTAAAATATCACTCACTTGGTCATCAAGCATAAACTGCGCTATTGGCCCTAAGCCTTGAATTTCATCAAAAACGGCTTGTACTACTTGAGCTTGTTGGTGCTGATTAAAAGATGAGTTTGAAAACTGCGGGATCTCAACGCACAACGCTGAGATTTTTTCTAAAATATTGTCAGAGAGTAATGCTGTAGGCTCTTGTTCGTATTCTTCAATTACAGCATCGTGTAATAACTTTTTAAGTTCTTCAAAGGTACTTAAATTGGTTTGAACTTCTTCATGTTTGCTTGATAAATTAAACATAAGGACTCACTTAGCTACATATACAGCTTCGTTTTTTACGCCTTTTACCACTTCAATAGTTCGACTGGTTTGTAAGCGAGAAAAGTTTTGCAAACGACCTTGCTCAATGTCGTAAGCACTGTGAACAATAATTGATACTTTGTCGGCATTGTCTATTCCTGCTAGCGAATAAACATCTTTCGGCAATACAGCCAATACCAACGATACACCTGCAGAATTTGTTGTCTCTTTTGCTAAATTATCCATTACACCACTATTAGCAGCTTGTGTTTTTGGCCCTTTTGAAACACCAATAAGTTGTACATCGCGTGCAACCGTTCTTACTAAACGATTAGTTTTAGCAACAATATCTAAACGATCGCCTTTATGAACTCGTGACAGAGGGATATCCAACGTTGTTAATTTTAATGTGTACAACACACGCCCAGCTGGAATAGCCTCAGATAAGTTTTGGCTTTTAGCTCTTACAAAATCAGTGTCAAAAAGTGGTTGTTCAATCATTTTATTTGTTGCTAACTTTTTACCAATTAGCGCACGAGGGTTTTGAATACTCAAAGCCATGTTGGCATAGTTACTTGGATCTATATCTTTTTGAGCAACATCGTGAACAGTGATAGTTTGCCCTGCAGACATATTTTTATTTACAACCCAAGCTGTAACATTGTTTTCATCGTTTACTTGCCTAATACCTAGTGCAGATGCAAGCATGCCTGAGGTAATGAGTAATGTGAGAGCGGCTGTAGTGGCGCCTTTGTTACTTTTACTTTTCATAATGTTACCTCTTAAAAAATCATCACTGCCACACGGTTGTGGCAGTGAGCCACTTATTGCTGTTCACTTAGTTACCTTGCGAACCACCTGCTGCTGTACGTGTTGCAGCATCGCCACTTGGCGTTGCACTAATAAGTGCTGCATTTTCACTGAAGTCTGATGCAACAAAAGTAAATGAGCTTTCATCACCGGCATATACATCAACCGAATCAACAAAACCAGAACCTGAGATTTCAGCAGTACCTTCGGCGTTAATCATGCCGTCAAATACATAACTTTGATCAAGCGAGCCGATTGCTTCGGCTACATCTTCTAGTTCGCTTGTTACCGAATCTCGTAGTGTAGACAAACCAATTACCAGTGCAGCTACCATAGAAGTAGATAGAATGATCAGCTCTGAAGTCAGTACAAAACCTTTTTGTTTTTTGCTGTTTAAGTTGTTAATTGTTTTCATCATGGTCACCTTTAAATTAGAAGAGCTCATGCTCGATATTAATATTGCGAGGACCGTGCCATTAAATAAAATAAATACAAATCAACCGCTTAACATTAAAATAAACCATATCCCTATCTAAATAACTCTTTTGCGTTGCAAAATGCAAATCATATAGTTAGTAGCAAAAAGTGACTTTAAGAGTTCCTTTATTTATTAGAGTTAGCTGGTCATTAAGCTACTTAACTTAGGCGTGGTATTTATGTGCTGCACAATGCATTTAAATGTATTAATAAGATAAGCGCTAAATGAAATTTAAAAAGAAGGGGCTATAACGATAGGGAGATGGAATATAAAAAAAGGCCTTTCGGCCTTAAGATAAACAGTTCCCTAAAATAGAGAGTTTAGTGTATTTTGCTTTTGCCTTTTTGTTATTAGGGTTTGCTTTAAGCGCCTGCTGGTAATAATTACAAGCATGAATATTGTTAGCGTTGGCCTCTTCTATTAACCCTTTATGATAATAATAAGTGGTGTTATCTAAGCCAAACTTAGCCGAGAGCTGTAAATAGTTAGATGCAATGGTATAACTCCCCTGAGCATAATGAATCGATGCCATTTGTAAATACGGTGAAGCCTCGGTACCAAATACATCCACACCATATTGGGCAATGCTTTTAGCTTTAGCTAAATTCCCTTGATCAATCGCAAGTGTTACACCCAGTGTAATAACATTCAATGGTGGATTGGCTTTATTGAGCAATGTGTTTATAACCTGCTGTGCTTGAGTGCTACGGCCACTTTTATAAAATGTGTATGCTGCAACTGAAAGTGTGGCTGTATTGTCTGGGTGAGCTAGCATTAGCTGATTTATATCGTGAACTAACGCTAAACAGTCACTTGCATTTACACCTTCACACGTTAAAGCTTGTGCATTTAAATTATATTTTTTCACTAACTCACTTAAAGCATTATAAGGGTTTACTGTAGGCTTATAATCAATATGAGCACACCCTGAGAGTGCTAAAACTAAAATTATATATATGTATTTCATAGTCCTTGCTCCTTAATGTAGCTAAGTAACTGAGTATCTATATCGGCTTGTTGCCATAATCGTAATGTATTAACTGGATCTCTTACTAAGTTAGGAGTTACAACAATAATTAACTCTCTGTTGTTTTCGCTTTTGCTGGTTGTTTCGCTTAGCTTTCCTAGCATGCTGTTTCCGTTACCATCAGGTACGAAATCATGGCTTGAATTACTATCAGTGCTAATTAAGCCCCCTATAATTAAAGGTTGGCCATCTTGTAATCGAGTTGAAGTTTGCATACTGCGGGTATTAAACGCACTGCTGTTTAAACTGCTGCCTGTGCTGTCGGCAATTTCTGCGGTAAGTGTTGTATCTGGTAATGATATAACGGGGTTTAGATCTAGAGTAATGCGGTCTTTGTCATCTACTAGTGCGCGCACATTCAACTCAACACCAAACGATTTAAATTCAGTGCCACTAAATACAGAGCCGCTACTACCTTGTTGCCCACTTGCTATACCTGATGGGCTGTAACTAGTTGGTACAGGCACTTCTCCGCCCACTTTAAATACAGCACTCTCACCAGCTAAAACCGTTATAGTAGGACGCGAAAGCGTACGCGATATACCTTCTTGCTCTAATAACGAGAACAACATATCAATGGCAAATTGTGAGGTAGAAAGCTGTAAGTTATTAGTTAATTGACCACCAATTAATTGCAAGGCATTTTCTATTGTTGCTGAACCTGACTCTCTACTTGCCATGCCGTCACGGCCAAATAAGCCTTCTTGCTTTTCGTACCCATTAGATAGAACGCTTATATCAGGTCGCCATTGTTTTAAACGACGTTGATTAACCTCATATAACTGCACAGATACACGAACTTGTGGTAAGTCCTCAACTTCAATACTTGAAAGTACTTTACCTCCAGCTACGCTAAGAAGCGTTGCTCTAGCAATGTTAGAGCTTACGTTACTTAGCGTAACACCAGAGGCCGCATCATTTAAAAGCCCGCCAGACTCATTAGCTAATACTTCAATGCTTGCGCTTTCATTTAAGCCTGCACCATTCATTAAATTATTAGGATCAAGCGGTGAGCCTTGAGTTTGCATTGCTTGCTCAGGTTCAAACAGCTTATTAATTGTATTAAGTAATCGTACTAGCTCTATTTGATTTTTAACCGAGCCCGAAAGTAAAAAAACATCACTTTCGTCATTTGAAAGTTCATCAACTGATATGCGCTTAACAGTAACTTTATCAGCACCCATTGATTTAATAACGTCGCTAATACGCTCCTCTTTAGGTTTTGGGGCTTGCGAAACTTTAATTAAATTTATGATAGCGACTTTGCTAGAGCTTTGTGATGCACCGCCATTTAAATTGCCCATTCCTTGCAGTCGCTGTGCTAAAGAATTAAACATGCCCTGATTAGGGTTTGAGGTAATAACAGGTTGCGATGCTTGAGAGCTACTAGCGTATAAGTAATTTTTAGCTGCTTCATAAGCCGCATGGCGATAATTAATTGTGGGTACTTCTCCGCGAAGTACGACGGCGTGCCTATCTGGGGCTATGGTTAATTTTACTGCGGGATGAATGTCGTTAAGGGCGTTTTCAAGTACACTGTAATCTTCAGTTACGCCAAGTAAAAACGTTTCTGAGCTTTTATCGTCATACCAAACCATCATTGAAGTGCGGCCAAGCTTTTTAGCTAAAATTAAAAGCTCGCGCCCATCTACTACATTAACATCAAGGGTTGTTTCATGCCCTAATGCAATGCGCGCAATATCACGGTTAAATACAAATCGTGTATGAGTCCACTTAACTAAATGAGATACTTTTTTTACGCGTTCACCATTAGCGTTTTCTATGTAAGCTAGATGGCTTTCATTGCCAAGCGCTGTAAATGGTATCAGTAGCAATATAAAAATAAATTTAAACATAAGCCTTTCCCTCAATTTGCCTGACTAATACCAATCCGCAATAATACTTAATCATTTTGCGGGGCTAAACGTGTCGCTACCTGCGTTAAAAAATTTTCATTTAGAACAACTAAATATCAAATTTTTTGCCTAGCTAACAACACGTTTTTCCATCCTCAAAATAGATCACTTAATTAAGCGGACTGGTATAACTAGTTAGCAAGTATGAGCCCAAGGAAATAAGCTTTATTTTTTAGTTGGTTAGATAAAAACTAAGAAAGGTTTTTGATTTTGATTCGCAAATTGCAAATCAACAATAATAGGTAAATAAATAGCGGTTCTAATAAAACAAAAAGCGCAGTAAAATACTGCGCTCATTTAATTAACTACTGTGTTAGTTAATGAAGTGCTGCTGTAAACGGTATACTTGCACAAATTTTAGCTTCAGCAACTAATAACTCTTCTAGCCTTACATCAACTTCTTCTTTATCAAAGTATTCGTAAGCAAGCTCAACAAATAAGTTTTTATGTTTTTCTTCTGACTTCGCAATCGCTACATAAAAGTCTTTTTCTTTACCCTCAGGGAGTGCTTGAGCTACAAGCGAAAAACGCTCATGTCCGCGGGCTTCAATAACACCGCCGACTAAAAGTCGGTCCATTAAAAAGCCATCGCGACCATGTCTAAACAAAGCACGAATTTGTTTGATGTACGGATCTTTTTTATCGTCGCCTAAGTTAGTATCGCGTTCAATAAGTAACTTAAGTACTTGTTTAAAATGTATTAACTCTTCAAGCGCTAAGTCGGTCATCGCTTTTACAAGTTTGCGTTTGTCTGGGTAATGCGAAAGCATAGACATAGCCATACCCGATGCTTTTTTTTCAGCAGCGGCATGGTCTTGCAAAAAAGTATTAAAGTCGGCTAAAACAACTTCGGTCCATTCAAATGGGGTTTGGTATTTTAATTCAAACATTTTCTGTACTACTTAAAAAATAATGCGGGGATTTTAGCGTATTTTGTAATAAAAATCTTGGTGCTGTTGGTAAAATTAAATCTGATAAGGCAAATGTTTATCTATACGTCCTTTCGCCGTCGACTCTACTTTTAAGGCGTGCTTTATATCATTCCAAGCAGTTACTTTTCCGCCCATATTCATTTTTTTAAAATCTGTTTTATCGCTTGTTAATTCTAAAAAATCACACAGTGCTTTGTAACTTGCAGGTTTAGCTATATCAATGGATAAAAAATCTTGCGGGCGGTTTTTAAAGTAACTTTGAGCTGATTCAAAATGGCTGGTGTAGCAATTTTCTAAATAACTATCATCGTTAATATTTTCAAGCGACATTTCACTAAAGGTATTTAAATAACAGCGCTTTATATGAATATTAAAACCACCATCGCCGCGCGTTAAATTAGTATACATACGCATTAAAAGCTGTTTAATAGAAGGCAACCACGCACTTAGTTCGCGTTCTAGGTAAATAAATTTAGAACCCGGATAGTACTTATCAAGTACCTGGTAGTCGTTAAATATGGGGGTGTCGGCAATCGCCGTAGCATTTTTAAAACAAGCTTGCGTGTAGGCAGTATGCGCTGTTGCAATGCCAAGCTCTAAAAACGCATGGCACACACTTGTCGTGCCAGTACGCGGAAGGCCAATTATAAATAGTTTATTCATTTAACTATTACGTGTAACAAGCAGTAAAAATGCGCTAATAACCATGACTAAAAATGTAACTACAGCACCTATTTGACGATACTTAAATCTTGCCTCTACTATGCCTAAATTATGAAACACGCGCCCTATTAGTAGCGCGGCGCCCAATATGTTGCAGTAATGACTAGCAAGGCCTTGATATTCTGCTAAAAAAAGCAAAATGATAGTAAAGGGTACATATTCCATAAAATTTGCATGAGCGCGAACTGCACGCTGTAATTTAGCGTTACCGTTATCACCAAGTGAAATTTGCTCTTTTTTACGCACTTTAATCACATTAAAGCTCAGGTAGATGTAATAAAACGCAAGTAAAGCAGCATAAGTTGAAATGATCACAGTGTATTCCTGTCATTTATTATTTGAATTTTACATTAGCCGTTAGGCTCGCAATTTTAGCGTGCAATAATAACATATAATTTGATAAGCATTATCAGAAGTTTAATGCTCAACTATGCTAATGTAGTTAAATAGTTTTTTAAGCTCACATAAGGATTTTATGTTTGTACCTCGTAAAGTAGCCGATAGTTATCGTGAAATGATAAACAGTATTGGTTTTTATCCCTCGTTATTTTCTATTGGTTTTTTACTGTTTGCCATTATTACTATGTCACTTGAATATGTAGCGCCGGTTGAACAAATAAAGTCATTTATTTCAGTGGTTTTAGTTGATAGCGCTGAAAATGCGCGCACCATTTTAAGTACTCTTGCGGGCAGTATTATATCGCTTACCGTATTTAGTTTTTCTATGGTTATGGTGGTTTTAAACTCCGCTAGTGCAAGTTTATCGCCACGTGTTGTGCCTGGACTTATTACCCGCAAATCTCACCAAATGGTGCTTGGCTTTTATTTAGGTAGCATAATTTACT
This sequence comes from Pseudoalteromonas sp. S3178, assembly GCF_005886985.1. Classification (NCBI taxonomy): domain Bacteria; kingdom Pseudomonadati; phylum Pseudomonadota; class Gammaproteobacteria; order Alteromonadales; family Pseudoalteromonadaceae; genus Pseudoalteromonas; species Pseudoalteromonas sp. S3178. The sequence continues at coordinate 44,431 of NZ_PNCW01000027.1, forward strand.
CAATTATTATGCTTATCAATATTAATAAGCTTGAAGGTGGCGATACAGCAATACCCTCTTTAGGGGTTTTATTTGCGCTGGTATTTGGTTTGATATCGCTAGGGTTGTTTGTATTTTTTATTCACTCAATTTCTAAAGCAATACAGGTTGATAACGTATTAAATGGCTTGTTTAGACAAACTAAAACAGAGATAAAAAGCATACAAGCTAGGCAAGCAGAGTGTCCTTTTAATGACTTCCCAGATTTTACGCAGTGGCATTCAATTAAAAGTACAACAGAGGGTTATTACAAGGGCGTTCACACCGACAAACTTTGTGCGCTTTTAGAGCAAGAAAACATTCGTATTTATATCTCTGTAAATCAAGGTTACTTTACAGTTAAGGGTTATCCGTTTTTAAAATGCGATAAAGACATATCAGCCGATGAAGAGCTAATAGCTAAAATTTTAGACTGCTTTATTTTTTATATAGAAGAGTATATTAGCGATCATTATCGTTATGGTTTAACGCAAATTTCTGAAATAGCGGTTAAAGCAATGAGTCCAGGGATAAACGATCCGGGTACTGCGGTTAAATCTATTGATATGCTGAGTATTTTGCTTATTAAGCGCTTAGAGCTTAGTGACACAAATTACTCGTTTAAGCACAGCGATAACGATCCGCTACTATTTATACACGAAACAAGTTTTGATGAGCTATTACACGATAATTTTACGCCACTGCGTAATTACGCTAAAAGCGATGCCTATGTAATGACTAACGTGCTTGAAGCATTTAAAAACATTTTGTTTGTGGCTCATAACGATGAAGATGCGCGTAATAGTTTATTTAACTATTTAAACGCCATAGTAGATGACATTAATGAGCAAGTGACGAATGAGTACGACAGGCAAGAAATTAAAAATATGCTTAATTCAATAGCCCGAATAAGTGAGCAACAAGGTGAGGAATTAGTGGCGCGTTTTGAGCGCCACCAAGATTAATCACAGTTTTAGTGACTGTTCAGATAGTTACTCTATAAAGTAAACAGCATAGCTTGAAGCCGTCACTTTTATTTCACCAGCGTGGTAGGCATCGGGTACAAAGTTATCTGGTGCGCTATCTGCTTTCATCATTGTTTGCTCGGCGCGCATATAAGGCTGAGATGGCACATTCATTGGGCTAAGCGAAGCTGTATAAAGCCCTTTAAGCTGCACGCCGTAGTCTTCACTAAATTCTTTTGCCGCATCGCGGGCATCTTTAATAGCAAGCTTTTGCGCTTTTTTATGAAGCTCATTGTAATTACTAGCTAAAAATTGTGTTTGATTAATTTGGTTTATCCCGTTGTTTACTAAGCTTTGTAATAACTCTGGGTATTTTTTTATATCACTTAGTTTTAAAGTGAGTGTGCGCGATACTCTAAAGCCTTTAAAATCGTGTGTACCCGATGTGCGGTTATATTGGCTTTCACGATTTATTGAAATATGGCCTGCATTAATATCCCCTTCTTTTACTCCAACTTTTTTAACTAGCTTAATTGCTTTAGCCATTGCGGTATCTGTTTTGTTTTTAGCTGCAATAAGGTCTTTATCAATTTCAGTAATGCCAACACTTAGCTGAACATAATCAGGCATTGTAGTTAAGGTTGCTTCACCTTTAACATAAATATGAGGTGCGTCTGGTGTTGAGGCCGCAAGCGTATTAAAGCTAAAAGCAGTTAAAGCTAATGCACTGCCTAAAAAGAGTGTGAGTGATTTCATAGCGTTATCCATTGTATTTAATTAACTCTATTAAAGAGCCTACGTGGTTAACAATAAATGAACAAGCACAAAAAAACAGGCAATTGCCTGTTTTTTGTTATTGGCTGTAACTTAACGTACAGCCTTATTTACTTTAAATTACGAGTACCGTAATTAAACACTACAGCGTTTGTAATTACGGTATTTAGGTAACCAGTAATTTCTATCAATAGCAGCCCATAGCGCATCGTCAGATAACTCAAGTGCTACGCCCTCTTCTATCGCTTTTTTAGCAACAGCAAATGCAATACGTTTGCTTAGCGTTTCAATTTCTGTAAGTGCTGGTAGTAAGCTACCTTTACCTGTATTTGCACGAGGAGATGACTCCGCTAACATTTCACTAGATACACTTAGCATTGCATCAGTAATGCGCGTCGCTTTTACCGCTATTACACCTAAACCAATGCCAGGGAAAATATAACTATTGTTACACTGTGGAATTGGGAATTTTTCGCCATTGTATTCAACAGGATCAAACGGGCTACCCGTGGCTACTAGTGCTTTACCGTCTGTCCACTCAATTACATCGGCTGGGTGCGCTTCTACCTGCTTAGATGGATTACTTAATGGGAAAATAATAGGCTGTTCACAACTAGCGTGCATTGCACGAATTACTTGCTCAGTAAATAAACCAGGTTGGCCAGAAACACCAATTAAAATATCAGGTGCAGCACAGTGCATAACATCTAATAGTGATGCGTATTCACCGCTGTAAGTCCATTCGCTCAAGCTTGCTGTAGGCTGCGCTAGTGCTTGTTGAAAATCACGTAGACCTTCCATACCCTCAGATACAAGACCAAAACGGTCAACCATAAATACTTGGCTACGCGCTTGTGCTTCGCTTATACCTTCAAATACCATTTGGCTAATGATTTGTTCAGCAATACCACAACCTGCAGAGCCTGCGCCAACAAAAACAACCTTTTGCTGACTAAGCGTAGAGCCTTTAACACGACACGCTGCTAATAATGAGCCAACAGTTACTGCTGCGGTACCTTGAATGTCATCGTTAAAGCTACAAATTTCATCACGGTAGCGCTTTAGTAAAGGCATTGCATTTGGCTGTGCAAAATCTTCAAATTGAAGTAATACACTTGGCCAACGACGTTTAACTGCTTTAATAAATAAATCTAAAAACTCATCGTACTCGTCTTGCGCAATACGCTTATGGCGTGCGCCCATATACATTGGGTCGTTAAGTAGTTTTTCGTTATTGGTACCTACATCTAGCATTACAGGTAACGTGTAAGCTGGGCTAATACCGCCACAAGCTGTGTAAAGTGATAGTTTACCAATAGGAATACCCATGCCGCCAATACCCTGATCGCCTAAGCCTAAAATTCGCTCACCATCAGTTACCACTATTACTTTCACTTTACCTTTCGTCGCATTACGTAAAATGTCGTCAATTTGAAAGCGGTCTTCGTACGAAATAAACAAGCCACGGGCACTACGATAAATATCTGAGAATTTTTCACATGCATCGCCAACGGTTGGCGTGTAAATAATAGGCATCATTTCTTCAAGATGATCGCGTACTAATCGGTAGTACAATGTTTCGTTGTTATCTTGAATGGCACGCAGATAAATATGCTTATTTAAGTTTTCGGTAAAGCTAGAATACTGCTGATAACAACGCTCTACTTGTTCTTCAATAGTTTCAAAGCGTGGAGGAAGTAAACCAGCTAGATTGAAATTTTCGCGTTCTTTTTTACTAAAGGCACTGCCTTTGTTTAATAGCGGCGTTTCAATTAGGCCAGGGCCAGAGTGATGAATATATAAGTAATTAGGATCAGTATTAGTTGTCATATTTCCAGGCTTTAACGGAGTCTTAAGTTATGATCTGTCATTATCATTGTTAAAGGTTTAATTGCAATGACAATTAAGCTTGTCAGACCATTGAGAGAAACACATGCAGGCCTCACTGCCTGCATGTGCATTATACATAAATTAAAATTTGATAGTGGCGTTTTTGTCTGTTAAATCAGATAGCGCAACACCTTCTCTGCGTGGGTCGGCACCGCCAAATAAAGTATTATTTTTAACTTCAACTGCATGCAAACCTGAGTTTAAATCAAGCACGCGTACATTATGGCCGCGTTTTGTAAGTGCAGGCGCAATGGCTTCTAGGGCTGTGCCTTTTTCAAGGCTGGTGTAATCGTTACGATTAGTGGTGCGCGGCAAATTTATAGCCTCTTGCGCGGTTAGATCCCAATCAATAACGCCTACAACAACTTGGGCAACGTAATCTATGATACGGCTGCCACCAGGTGAGCCTACAACCAAACGTAAGCTGCCATCTTTATTAAATACCATTACCGGCGACATAGAGCTACGCGGGCGTTTACCTGCTTCTACACGGTTTGCTACCAACTTGCCATTTTTACGCGGAGAAAGTGAAAAGTCAGTTAGTTGGTTATTTAAAATAAAACCATTCACCATAACTGTAGAGCCAAATGCCATTTCAATTGAACTGGTCATTGAAACAGCGTTACCTTTCGCATCAACGATAGATACATGCGAAGTAGATGGAAGCTCATACGAGTCATCCATTGCGTAACTTAAATAACCAACAGGGTTTCCTGCTACTGCTTTTGTATCTTGCTCGGTTATTAGTTTGGCACGTGATGCAATGTAATCTTTGTTTAAAAGCTCTTTGGTAGGCACTTGAGTAAAATCAGGATCGCCCATGTACATATCACGATCGGCAAAAGCAATACGTGATGCTTGGCTAAAGTAATGAATCGCTTTTTCGCCGTTTGGTTTAAGCGCGCTCATGTCTTTGTGCTCTAAAAGTCCAAGCATTTGTAACACAGCTACACCACCGCTACTTGGTGGTGCCATTGAACATACGTTATATGCGCGGTATTCAATACACACGGCATCGCGTTCTTTACTTTTATACTCAGCTAGGTCTTGTACGCTAAGCTTACCAGGTGCAATTTTAGAGTGCTGAACAGCATTTACCATTTGCTTGGCGTTATCGCCTTTGTAAAATGCATCAATGCCTTGTTTAGCTATGTCTTTGTATAAATCAGCAAGTGGCTGATTTTTTTTAATAGTGCCTGCTTCAATCAATTTACCATTTGGGTAAAAGTATTCGTTGATAACTGGCATGCTAAGTACACCCGGGTTTAACTGACGCGCTAATAGGCCATGTAAACGGGGAGATACTTCAAAGCCTTGCTCTGCAAGTTCTATGGCGGGTTTAAAAAGCTCCTGCCAAGGTAATGTGCCATATTGCTTATGAGCATTGGCAAATGCATGCAAAATACCCGGTACACCAACAGAGCGACCACCTACTACGGCTTCAATCCATTTAACGGCTTTACCGTGCTTATCTAAAAACAGTGTTTCGTCTGCATTTGCGGGTGCAGTTTCACGGCCATCAAAGCTGGTCAGTTTATTGTTTGCTTTGTTGTAGTACATCATAAATGTACCGCCACCAATCCCCGACGACTGTGGTTCAACAAGTGTAAGTACAAGTTGAGTAGCAATAGCAGCATCAACTGCGCTACCACCTTTAGCTAAAATTTGTTGACCCGCTTTAGACGCATAGGGGTTTGCTGCCGCAACCATATACTTTTCACCAGTAACCAATTGCTTTTGTACAATGGCAGTAGTGGCTTCTGGTTCGCGTGTTTCGACTTGAGTTGGTTTGGCTATTGTTGGCAGTGTTACTGCACACAAGCCAATGGCAAATAATGAGTTAAGTTTAAAATGCATAAAAATACTAAAAACACTTAATTACGTAGTTGTATTTGGCATCTTAAAGTTAAACGGGCACAATATGCAAAAATTTTGACTAAAAAATTACAATAAAATGCTTAATTTACCTTTTCAACCTCGTTATTTATTACCGCCATTATTTTTGATGCTTTTTAGTACCATTTTTGCTGCATTTGATTTAAACAATTTACTTGAATTTAACCGTAACCTTGTTGAACAAGGTGAGGTATGGCGAATTTTTACCAGTCAGTTTGTACATGCTAATTGGGCTCATTTAAGCTTAAATTGCAGTGGTATATTTCTGATTTGGTTGCTGCACGGCGAATACACGACTCCTTCACGGTATACCGCTAATATCTGTTTACTGGCTCTTTGGTGTGGACTCGGTGTTTATTGGTTTTGCCCAAGCATTCATATCTATACAGGGCTCAGCGCCCTACTTCATGGTGTAATTATTTGGGGAGCTGTTAAAGATGTCACGTTAGGGCTTAAGTCGGGTTATTTGTTGTTTATAGGTGTATGGATAAAAATAGCGTTTGAGCAATTTAGCGGCCCAAATGCCGACATAGGCAAGTTAATTAACTCAACTGTTGCAATAGATGCGCATTTAATTGGTGCTGTAGGCGGTACATTACTTGGCATACCTTTGGCGATAAAATACTTAAAAAATAGCGATTAAGCTTTTCAATATTAATAAAAACGCCGCGTTAGTTAACGCGGCGTTTTTTATACTTCAATTTAAAAATTTAAGATTAAAGCGTTTCTTTAAATAGCTTATGAATGCGGCGGTATTCATCTAACCAGCTAGAAGGCTGCACAAAACCATGCGGTTCAACTGGGAAAATAGCTGTTTCAAAGTTTTGTTTTTTAAGCTCAATTAAGCGTTGTACTAAACGCACTGAGTCTTGAAAAAACACGTTATCATCAACCATAGGGGCGTTAATCAACAAGCGTTTGTTTAATCCCTCTGCGTAGTAAATTGGTGAGCTTCGCTCATAAGCAATAGGGTCTACATCCGGGTGATTCAAAATATTCGCTGTGTAACCTGTGTTGTAATGTGCCCAATCGGTAACTGGGCGAAGCGCCGCACCCGATTGAAACAACTCAGGTGCTGTAAACAATGCCATAAAGGTCATAAAGCCGCCGTATGACCCGCCATATGTACCTACCGCTTTGGTATCAACGTTCGCATTTTGCGCCATCCATTTAACACCATCGGCTAAATCTTGTGTTTCTGGTGTGCCCATTTGACGATAAATAGCAGTACGCCAATCACGGCCATACCCTTTAGATGCACGGTAATCCATGTCCATTACTATGTAGCCTTCATCAGCAAGTAACGAATGAAACATAAACTCACGAAAATACACTGAAAAACCCATATGAGAGTTTTGTAAATACCCAGCTCCGTGATTAAAAATAACCGCTTTACGTGTTTTACCCGTTTCGCCTTCTACGTAATCACTTGGGTAATACACTTTTGCATAAATAGGTTGATCAGTATGGCTCGATGGTACAGCAACAATTTTAGGTGCGGTTAGCTTTTTAGCTAAAAACTCATCAGAAACTGTATGTGTTAACTGCGTAGCAGTAGTATTTGCCTTAGCATCTGCAACGTACAATTCTGTTGGTTTCATTATGGTAGAGTGATTTAGAAGTAACTTGCTCTCATCTGGGCTTAGCGTGTAATCAGTCATACCGTTTAAATCGGTAACTTGCTCATTATTACCTGTTTGTGGATCAACACGATAAATTTCATAAAGGCCCGGGTGTTCAACATTAGCTTTATAGTAAATTGCGCTGTTGTCACTTGTTAGCGTTAAGTTTGATACTTCAAATTTACCTTGTGTTAGCGCCTTTGCTTTACCATTTAATGGCTTTTTATAAAGCTGGCTGTAGCCAGATTCTTCTGAAAGGTAATAAAGCGTATTTGAATTATGTAGCCAGCCAAAGTTATTAAATGCGTAAGCAATCCACGCGTCATCATGCAAGCGGTGTTGCGATACAAGTTTATTACTTTCAAAGTCTACCGTTGCTATCCAGCGGTCTTTGTTATCCCATGCTTCAAGCATAATAGCGACTTGCGAGCCATCATCGTTCCACACTATTGGGCTTTGCTCAAAACCCCAGTCCATAATTAAATTAATACCACGTGGTGTTTTTTCAGATTTATATGTTTTGCCATCACGTGCATAATTTTCTTTTTTAACTTTTTCTAAAACGTCTTCATCAAAACCCGGTAAAGTATTAAAACTAAGTGATGTTTGCTCTTTATCAGCTAAATTTATATAGACAAGCTTTGAGGTTTCTTCTTTAGCATCAGCTACTCGACGGCGTGCTTTTTTAGGCTCAATGGTTGCATCATCAGTGATGTAATTTGGCATAATATCGCCGTCACCACGCCAATCAGTTTGTTTTTGTACAACAACTAATAACACATCACCATTTGGCGAAAGCTGAGCCTCTGCAACTTTATTACCGTCACCTAAGTAGTAAGCCGTATTAGCAATTGAATCGTTTTGTTCATTAATTTGTTCATTACGTGCTTGCTTATCTTTTTTATTTTTTTGTTGAAGCGCCACAAATTTGATCAGTTTATGCTGCTCTTTAGCAATATAGGTGCTTGGCTCTTCAATGCCTTTAGGCTCATCAGCAAGTTTTAAGTTAGCAAGCTCAGTAGTTAAACCTGTTTTTAAATCAACCTTAAAAAACACATTACCTTGGCGGTAAACTAAATCACCATTATTTAAAAACTGGGGCTTAGATTCGCTAGCTGACGTGGCTGTAATTTGTTTAAGTTCACCCGTTTTTAGGTTTTTAACAAATACATTGCCTTTAAAAGTGTAAGCAGCAAGCGTTTTATTTTTTGAATAAACAGCTTTTGATGACCCAACCGTATGTAATTTATTAAGCGCTACTTGCTGCGCTGTTTGACTTGTAACTGATTGGCTATATACATCGCGAAGCGTACTACCTTGCTGTTTTTGAGCATAGATAATAGTAGAAGAATCAGCTGCCCAATAGGCATTTTCAGGCTTGTTACCCATCCAATCAGGATCGGCCATTGCTTGCTCAAGCGTTATATTTTGCGAGCCGATATCTGCTGGTGTGTTTACAACCGCAGCAACTTTAGTTGCTGGCAAAGCGCTTTGCTGTGAAGAGGAAGTATTAGCAGTTGCACTACAGCCGGCAAGCATAACACTTGAGGCGACGGCCAATGCCACTAACGTTTTAGATGAAGAAAGATTAAAAATCATAGTGCTTCTATACGGTTATTATAATTAAGCCGTATTTAAGCAGAAGCACTCAAGCTATTGCAATTTTTTAAGATAAATAGCCATTAAACAGGGTAAAGCTCAGTTTACTAGCGCCCCTTTATTTAGTGGACGCTATTCAACTATTAAATCAAGCCACACCAGTCGATGATCGCTTGAAGCGTTTCTGTCTTTAATTAAACGATATTCATCGCTGGTTTTAGTTGGCCAAAACACGCCACCGTCTTTAACTTTTAAGCCATAATTTGACGGTAGTACGTAATCAACACGCGCTTGCCAATTAGCACTGTAATTTTGTGCATAAGGCGCATCATACTGCTCTTTAGCGCCTTCACTTTTTGGAACAAATTGAGCGTTAATAAGCGGGTTTTTAAGTAGTTGATCGGTGGTATTTGTACGTGCTTTATCGCCCTCTGGTGCAGCATTTAAATCGCCTAAAATAACAAAACGAGAGTAAGTTTTTAAACCGCCCTTTTCGCCTTTATCATCGTAAATATACTTGGCATTTGAAACGTAATCACCAATTAGCCTTACTTCATCGTGATTACGCTTACCATTTCGGTCCTCGTCACCATCAAATACAGGCGGTGTTGGGTGAGATGCAATAACATGAATGGTTTTATCATTTACGTTAATAGGTAAATCCCAAAACGATTTAGAGCTTAGCCTAAGTGCTTGCCACTCGTTTTTGTTATACCAGTTCTCACCTGTTTTAGAATCTGTTGGCATTTGAGCGTCTGGCATGTCTTTATATTTAAAGGTTTGCAGCGTTCTTACTTTATCAAAATCGATAGGATATTTAGACAACACAGCCATGCCATAATGACCTTCAAAAAATCCAAAGCCTTGTGCATCAGCCATTATGCCAGTACTTTTACCATCGTTATCTAAATCAAAATGAGTGGCTAACCCTGTATTTACGGGGGCTATGAAACTGTATGGGAAATCAATAGCTTGCTGATTATTTTGGCTAACGTTTAAATAATGTTTTTTAAAATACTCAACGCCCTGCTCTTTAGGTATGTAGTCAAATTCGTTGAGTAAAATAATGTCTGGGCGTACACGCTGAATAATTTCAGCAATGTTTTTAATTTGCTGGTGGTTGGCTTTAAGTGCATTAACTAATGCATCACTTTTAATTTGCTCACCTTTTGGCGTGTGATTAGTTGCATCCATACTTACATTAAAGGTAGCAATACGAAGAGATTCCGATGCAAATGCATTTAAGCTAAATAATGAAGTAATGGCTAGAACGCCATATATTGTTTTTAGTTTCATTGTTTTAATTCACAAATTTAAAATTAGACTTTAACAGTATTGCATATTCAAAGCCCATTTTTATGACAAAAAAATACCGGCTTAAGCCGGTATTTATATAAAGGTATAATAACTATTCGCTGAGGACTAAATTGGCAGCTGCTTTTAAAATACCAGGATAATCTTGCTCAGGTAGATACTCTGTCAGTTCGCCAAGTTTGTCTGCAAGCTCACCAATATTAACCGCCGATACATTAATATGGCCCATTTTACGACCTGGCTTAGCTGTTTTACCATACCAGTGGCTCGTTACATCAACCGTTTTAAGTACATCACTTGGAATACTTGGCTGGCCTAACACGTTGATCATCGCTGTAATGTGTTTAAGTTCTGTATTACCAAGTGGCAGGCCTGCAACAGCACGCATATGGTTTTCAAACTGAGAACAGTGACAACCTTGTTGCGTCCAATGCCCTGAGTTATGAACTCGCGGCGCAATTTCATTAACTAATAATGTGCCTTGCACATCAAAAAACTCAATGGCTAACACACCTACATAATTTAGCTCATTCGCTATTTTAGTAAATGCCTCTATAGCTTGTTGTTCAACCTGATGATTATTTTTACCCGCAATAGAGAGCGTTAACACACCATTGGTGTGCTCGTTTTCAGTTAGCGGATAAATAGCGACATTACCGTGTTTATCACGCGCACCAATAATAGAAACTTCACGATCAAACGGGATCATTTTTTCAGCAATAATTGTATGCGGCGCATCTTCTGTGCCTGATGCTATAAAGTCAGCCATTTCTGACCAAATTTGTGCTATTTGATCATCAGATTTTAATCGCCATTGCCCTTTTCCGTCATAGCCTGCTTGGCATGTTTTAATAACCAGTGGCTTACCTAAGGTTTTAACGGCAAGTTCTAAATGCGCTTTTTCGGTAATTAGCTGATACGGCGCACAGGTTACATTTGTTTTATCAAGCAATGCTTTTTCAAGAGCACGGTCACCACCGGTTTTAATAGCGGCTTTTCCTGGGTAAAACTTATTACTGTTACAGCAAAGCGTGAGTACATCATCTGGAATGTGCTCAAATTCAGCGGTAATTGCATCAGCTGATTCAATAGCTTGTTCAAGCGTGGTTGTATACACTTCGCCAGTTAACGGGTGAACAATTTTTTGGGTGCCAACATCGTAAGCAACCACATTTAAATTAAGTGGTGCACCGGCTAAGCTCATCATACGTGCTAGCTGGCCTGCACCTAAAATTAAAATAGTCATTATTACTCTGCAGGGTTTGGATTAGCTAAAATAGTGTCGGTTTGTTCTTTACGAAATGCTTCAATTTTTGCAAAAATCTCTGGGTTTTGGCACCCTAAAATTTGAGCCGCTAATAAACCAGCATTTGCAGCGCCCGGCTCACCAATAGCCAATGTACCTACTGCTACGCCTTTTGGCATTTGGCAAATAGAAAGTAGCGAATCAACACCATTTAACGCTTTAGATTTAACTGGCACGCCCAGTACAGGAAGCGATGTAAAAGCAGCAGCCATACCCGGTAAATGCGCAGCGCCGCCAGCACCTGCAATAATTACTTTAATGCCTCTGTCGGCCGCTGAGCTTGCATAATCTGCAAGTAATTGAGGAGTTCTGTGGGCTGATACCACTTTGGTTTCGTACTCAATGCCAAATTTTTCTAGCATAAGTGCTGCGTGTTCCATGGTTGGCCAATCTGATTTAGAACCCATAATAATGCCAACAGTCATAAATACTCCTCAGTAATGTATTTTAAAATAGCGGACTTATGTCCGGTTTTAGGCGGGTATTATACCCAAAGTCACATTAATTGCGACTAATACAAAGTGCCAAAAACAAAAAAAGCCATGTTTTAAACATGGCTTTTAAAGTTTACGAGTTAAAAGAGCTTACGCTTCTTTACTCGCTAGGTATTCTGCGTAATTGCCTCTAAAGTCAATAATTTTGCCGTCTTTAACTTCCCATATGCGGGTCGCTACCGATGATACAAATTGACGATCGTGAGATACAAACAATAACGTACCTTCGTAAGCTTCAAGGGCTAAGTTAAGCGCCTCGATAGATTCCATATCCATGTGGTTAGTTGGCTCATCCATTAATAATATGTTTGGTTTATGCATCATAATTTTGCCAAACAACATACGGCCTTGCTCACCACCTGATATTACTTTAACTGACTTTTTAATATCGTTTTGGGAAAACAACATACGTCCTAAGAAACTACGAACAACTTGCTCGTCGTCGCCTTCTTGCTGCCATTGCTCCATCCACTCAAACAAATTCATGTCTGTTGCAAATTCGTCAGCATGATCTTGCGCGTAGTAGCCAATATTTGCGTTTTCAGACCATTTATACTCACCACCTTTAGGTGCTAAGCGCCCTGAAAGTGTATTAAGTAGGGTTGTTTTACCCACGCCGTTTTCACCAATTATGGCAATGCGCTCACCTACTTCTACTAAACCTTCAAGGCCTGAGAATAAGGTGTTGTCTTCAAAACCTTGGCTAAGGCTTGTCATTTCTAGCGCGTTACGGAATAACTGCTTTTCTTGTTCAAAACGAATAAACGGTGTTTGACGAGAAGATGCTTTTACTTCGTCTAACTGTATTTTGTCGATACGCTTAGCACGCGATGTTGCTTGCTTAGCTTTAGAAGCATTAGCCGAGAAACGCGATACAAACTGCTGAAGCTCAGCAATTTGGCTTTTCTTTTTGGCATTTTCGCTTAATAGGCGCTCACGTGCTTGCGTTGCTGCAAACATGTATTCGTCGTAGTTGCCTGGGTAAATGCGCAATTCACCGTAATCTATATCGGCCATATGCGTACACACTGAGTTTAAGAAGTGACGGTCATGCGAGATGATGATCATAGTACAATCACGCTGATTAAGTACATCTTCTAACCACTTGATAGTGTAAATATCCAAGTTATTTGTCGGCTCATCAAGTAGCATGATATCTGGGTCAGAAAACAGTACCTGTGCAAGTAACACTCGCAGTTTAAAACCCGGTGCAATTTCAGACATTGGGCCATAATGCTGCTCAGTAGCAATACCAACACCTAATAAAAGCTCACCTGCTTTAGACTCAGCAGAGTAACCGTCCATTTCAGCAAATTCAGTTTCAAGGTCGGCAACCTTCATACCGTCTTCTTCACTCATTTCTGGTAAAGAATAAATACGATCGCGCTCTTGTTTAATATCCCATAACTCTTTGTGACCCATGATCACAGTATCGATTACAGAGTATTCTTCGTAAGCAAACTGGTCTTGGTTTAGTTTAGCAACACGCTCATTTGGATCAGTGCTTACGTTACCCGAAGATGGCTCAAGTTCACCACTGAGTATTTTCATAAATGTTGATTTACCACAACCATTTGCGCCAATTAAACCGTAACGGTTTCCTTCGCCAAATTTTGCTGAAATATTTTCAAATAACGGTTTAGCACCAAATTGCATGGTGATGTTAGCTGTACTAATAATAGCGCTACCCTCCAAGGGAGACAGGATGTATTTAAATTGCGCGCAGTTTAAACCAAAATGGCCTATTTTTCTATGAAAGTTTAAAGGCACACGCACTTAACGGCTCGCAATATAAACCCGCTTTGGATTACTAATTATTATTCAATTTGAGTACATTAAAATTCATCGATAAACAATTTTACAATGCGTACTAAAATTTAGAGTAATTACTTTTAACGTGTTTGCGTGTTTATTTAACTCATTTATGTATATGCGATCATATAAAAAGGCTATATTTATGAAAATAAAGCATTTTAGAGCTTTTGCACTAGTCGTTGTTTTTTAAACAACATGAAAATAATTCAAATTAAAAAATTATCCCTCCGTTTTTTTATAACCCTTTTTACTTATTAGTTAACTGCAAAAACAAACCTCAGCAACACATAAAAAACAACGTTAACCTTAAGTGAATATTCATTAATTTTTACGCTCAAATTTATTGAGTATTTTTCACTTTTGAGCTGTTTATTGCTTTGCTAGTCTTCGAGCCTGAATTTTTACCTACGCACTATTTACACAGGGCACACACAAGATGAGCAAAAAACTAGCAACACTTATCAGCGCAAGTATTGTATTTGCACCGACAGTTTCTGCGGTTGAATTATACAAAGATGATAAAAACACAGTAAAAGTGGGCGGATATCTTGATGTACGTGTAATCAACACACAAAACGAAACCGAAGTAGTAAATGGCACGTCGCGTATTAACTTTGGGTTTACCCGCAAACTTAAAAAACAGTGGACGGCACTTGTCCTTGTAGAATGGGGTGTAAACCCTGTAGGTAGCAGCGATATTGTTTACAACAACCGCTTTGAATCAATTCAAGATGAGTTTTTATATAACCGCTTAGGTTATGCCGGCCTTTCGCACGAAAAATATGGCCAAATTACCATTGGTAAGCAATGGGGTGCATGGTACGACGTTGTTTATGGTACCAACAATAGCTTTGTATGGGATGGTAATGCTGCTGGTGTTTATACCTACAACAAAGACGATGGCGCAGTAAACGGCACTGGCCGTGGCGATAAACTTATTCAATATCGTAACAGCTACAACGACTTCAGTTTTACACTGCAAGCACAGCTTAAAAACAGCGAATTTTACACCTGCGATGTAAGCGATATAACTGAAGATGAATGCGAGACATTGTGGAACACTGGCGATAGCGCTGCACAAGAAGTTGAGTTTAATTACACCTTTGGTGCCTCGGTTACTTACACCCCTACTGACATGTTAACGCTTACAGCCGGTGTAAACCGAGGTGAGTTTGATTTAACTTACGGCGATGGCTCTACACAAAATGTTGAAGATTTAATATACGGTGCAGGCATTATGTGGGGCAGCGTAGATCAAAAAGGTCTTTATGTTGCCGCTAATATTAATAAAAACAAAAATCATGATACCGATAACCTTGGTCGCTTAATTAAAGACGCAATAGGTGTAGAAACATTTGCATCGTACCGCTTTGATAACGATTTTCGCCCTTTTATCGCTTACAACGTATTTGATGCAGGTGATGATTACGTAATTCAACCTAACTTTAATGCCGATCCGAACGATGTATTTAAACGTCAATTTGCTGTTATTGGCCTTCATTATTTATTTGACGAAGACACGATTGCGTATGTAGAGGCCCGTAAAGATTTTAGTGACTTTGAAAGCGACGATAAAGATCAGCAAGCCCAAATGGAACAGTCGGAAGATGACGGAATCGCATTTGGATTTAGATATAAGTTTTAATTTTTACCTTTAAAAGTCTACCCTTTTAGCCCTTTTAACTTTTTAACTGGGCTTTTTTTATGCCATGCTTTTTTGTATTTGTTGCCTTGCATTGAGTGCTATATCAACAAATGCATTGACAGCTGCATTGGTCGCTGCTTTTTTAAATTGAATTTCTACCGGTATTTGCGTACTAACATTGTTTAGCGCAATAAAATGACACCCTTCACTGTATAACTTACGCACGCAATAAGGCGCAATAGCCACGCCAAGCCCAGCTGCTACCTCAGTAACTAATGTTTGCATGTGCCTAGGTTGGCTAATAATGTTTGGCGAAAACTGTGCTTTTTTACACTGCAAAATGGTTTCATCAAAAAGCCCAAGTGCCTCTTCGCGATTAAAAATAATAAATTGCTCATCTTTAAGACGCGCTAAATCAATGTTGTTACTACTAGCAAGAGAATGGTTTTGATTAACAATAGCCACTAATGAGTCAATATAAATACAGTGGCTTAAAAATTCATCGGCAATGGAGCTTGGAAGCGCTCGTGAAAACGCAATATCTATACGCTCATTTTTAAGAGCCTCTATTTGCTCCGTAGCAGTCATTTCGATAAGTGTAACGTGAACTTGTGGATACTTTTCTTTATAGCTACGCACGAGCGACGCCATAAACGACAAACACGCAGAACTTAAATGGGCAATAGTGAGCGTGCCAATTTGACCATTTTGAGCACGCTTAACTTTTGTTTTGGCCTGTTGAGTTAACTCAATAATTGCATTTGCATCTTTTAATAACTGTTCACCCGCTTCGGTAATAGCAACATCGCGTGAGTTTCGAATAAACAATACAACATCAAGCTCGCTTTCTAGCTGTGCAATATGCCTACTTATTGCAGGTTGCACGGTATGTAGCTCTTTTGCAGCTTCTGAAAAGCTCTGATACTTAGCCACGCTTACAAAGCTTTTTAATGTTTTAATATCCATAACACACCTTAAATACAATATTTGTATAGATTCTATAAAATAATATCATTTTTGTTATAGGTAAAGAACTCATACCATAGCTCCATCAGTTAACAAAGCAAGATAGCTATGACCAAGCCTGAACAAAATCAGCAGTTAAGTCGATTTATTTTATTACTAATGACCGCTGCAATTGCAGCAACCGCTGCAAACCTATATTACAACCAACCCATACTGCCTTTAATGAAAGTCGCGTTTAATTTAACCGACGCTCAATTAGGGAGTATTCCTGCACTAACGCAATTTGGTTACGCCTTTGCGCTTTTATTTATATCGCCCCTTGGTGATTCACTGCCAAGGCGAAAACTAATCACTATTTTGTCTGGTTTGTTAGTTGCAGCGTCACTCATTGCAGCAGTGACGCCAAATTTAACCGTATTGCTTATAAGCGTATTTTTAATAGGCGTAGGCGCAAATATTACGCAGCAACTCATTCCCTTTGCGGCTTCAATGGTGAGCGCTCAAAACAAAGGCACAACACTGGGTACGTTAATGATGGGGTTAACACTTGGAATATTACTTTCACGTACGTTGAGTGGTTTTTTAGGTGAGCACTTTGGCTGGCAAAGTGTTTTTTATATGTCGGCGCTATTAGCCACCTTGTTTGGCGCCCTACTTTATGTATTTTTACCCGTTAATAAACCACATGCTAATTTAAGTTACTTAGCGCTTATAAAAAGTACTTTAAGTTTATTTAAACAATACAAGCAACTGCGCATGTTTACGTTTTCGGGCGCTTTTTGGTTTGCATCGTTCAATGTGCTTTGGGCCACGCTTGCAATCTATGTAAGCAATGAGCCATTTAATTACAGTGCTCAACAGGCAGGATTATTTGGTGTTATAGCCCTTGCAGGTGTTATTGGCGCAAAATTAGCGGGTAACTTTGTAAGTAAGCTTGGTTCTAAAAACGTTATTGCAATATCACTTAGCTTAATTGCAATAGGTTTTGTAATTACAGGACTATTTGGTAGCAGTTTAGTGGCGTTAATAGTTGGCATTATACTCATAGACTTTGGGGTATTTAGCGCGCAGGTATCAAACCAAGTACGGGTATTTAGTATAGATCCAAGCGCACAAAGCAGAATAAACGGCATTTATATGCTCGGTTATTACATTGGTGGTGCTGTTGGGTCTGCTGCAGGTGTAAAAGCATTTGATTTATACAAATGGAATGGCGTAATTGCCATAAGTATTATTTTTATAGTTATTAGCGGGATTTTTAATGCCCTAGCTAAAAGAGCTTAATTTTTACATTAATTGGAGAAACGATGAATTCACTCAAAGCGGCCGGTAGCTTTACGTTATTATGTATTGCCAGCTTAACCATAATGGTTGGCACTCTTTTAGCGCCTGGCCTAGTTAGCATTTCAAACGGTTTAGGCATTACTAATAACACTGTACTTTTAATTACATTACCTTCGTTAGGTGCTGTTGTATTTGCGCCAATTGCTGGGCGGTTAATAGATAAATATGGCGCGTATAAACTTTTAATAATCGGGTTATTTTTATATGGCCTTGTAGGTGCAAGCGGCTACTTTTTATATGGTCCAACGCTTGTATTTATTAACCGATTTATTCTTGGTGGGATAACGGCCATAGTGATGGCTGGCTGCACTGTATTAATTTCTACTTGGTACAAAGGTGAAGCTCGCTTAGGCATGATAGCCAAACAAGGTATGGCAATAGAACTTGGCGGAGTAATATTTTTATTTTTAGGTGGTTATTTAGCTTCACAGTTTTGGGGTTTACCACTGGCGCTTTATTTAATTGCCTGGGTATTTTTAGCCATGCTTTTGTTTTTTGTTCCAAGCAAACATAAAGCAAGCAACCAAGTTGAAAAACACGTAACTGAAAATACCAAAACCGTTATTGGCGCTTTTTCATTAAAAGGGGTTTATATAGTTTCTACCCTCGCGATGACTATATTTTTTACCTCGACCGTTTTATTGCCTATTACTATGAGTGCACTTGACTATAACGAATCTCAAATTGGCCAGTTACTGGCGTTTATATCGTTAGTAGCTGTATTTACGGCGGGTGTAATGCCAAAAGCAACCAAGCTAATTGGCGAAACAAACGTCCTTGCACTGGCGTTTTTAGGGTTTGGGTTATCGTATTTATGTTTTACCCAACCCAGTACCCTAGTTTTAATTTTAGGTGCAATATTAATAGGGATAGGTTTTGGCTTTAGTATCCCGCTTTTAAACCATATGACGGTAGAGCTCAGCGCAGAAAAAGTACGTGGCCGTAACTTATCGTACTTTACTATGGCGGTATTCTCTGGGCAGTTTTTTACCTCTTTTATGGAATATATACCTGGGGGAATTCATAACGTATTTATTATTTGCTCCATTTTAAGTGCTGTTGTTGCTGTTACCTTATTTGTTAAAAATAAAAAGCAAGCAACTGAGCAAAACCTTAGTTAAGGCTAGTTATAACTAAATCCATGAGAGCTGACCATTAATCCCGCAGCTCTCTGTTTACGTACCCTAAAATATAACTCATTTGCTTAGATATATACTAAATCAAACTTAGTATGATGTGTTCTTTTTAATATTCCACCAGCGGTTAAATTTAAATAGCTTAATTAATACTAACCTTGTTTAATTGGCTAATATTATAGCCAATATAGCTACCACTGTACATGAATACAGTGGTTCTCTACTTAAACAAATACGCCTTTACTTCAGTTTATTTCTATTGAGTTATTCATCTAAAAGTTTTATCGCATATTCCAACGCTGAGTCTTTACTCTCCTCAACATCCTTGATATTAGGAAATTCAAAAGCATGTTCCACAGGAGCTCCTACAAATTCAAAGCTTTGTCCTTCACTGTCGGAATAAAACTCATTAGATAACGTAATCCCCCAACCATTTGGTAGTGCTTTTATCAACGCATCACTGAAGGCTCCATAACTACTTTCACCGATGAATGTCACATTATTCCTAGCCTTTAATGCCATTAAAAACAGCTCAGCAGCGCTTGGAGTGAGGTGACTGGTAATCACAACAATATTACCAATGAAAGGTTTAACGTTCGTGGGGGAAACAAGTATATCTATCTTTTCACTCATGCCAGTTGGAACTTTGAAGCTTTTAGTGCCAATTCTAAGTGGTTTCTCAATAAGGTAGGACATTATTTGAAGAGCGACTAGATCACTGCCGCCAGAACTATCCCTCAGGTCTATTATCACTCCCTTAGAGCGATTAAATTGTGGCGTAACTTTTTGCATTACTTTGAGCGTTTCATGTTGATCAAAACTTTCGATCCTAAAGTAAGAAGCACCACTTTTTAGTTTTGCAATAAGATAATTATCTTCTAGATACTGTTCTGGTTTGTTGGTAGAAAAATAGGATTCTACATTTTTTGTCCATTGCCTATAGATATAACTGTAAACTTGTGAAATGTCCGAAAACTCAGAGTTTTTAGAAAGGTACTCTTTCAGCCTTTTTTCTGATGCAGACTTTCTCGGTGAGTAATGGCTTAACCTATTTAATGATCCATCAATCAATATCGCGTGACCATCTCGCATATATTCAAGAAATTCGTCAATGATTCGTTGTAGTTCAATTGGAGTTGTATTGTTATCAGCACGTTGGAGCCACTGTGACTTCAATGCCTTCCAGTCTAACTCTTTTTCCTCAGTGAATGCGTAATGATCAGAAAAGCTGTCTAGTACAACACTTATTACCTGACGACTATTGAATACGTAACTTTTGCTTTGAAAACCATTTAGCTCTTTAGAACTGCAAGTTTTTGGTAATACATCTAGTTTTCTGACAGATAGAGGGAATAACTTATCAAAATCTAATTTTTTGGTTCTTTCATCAATGGCTACACTATCTCTTTGCGCTTCATCAGTTAAAAAATGATTCAAAATACAATAATTATCACTTATATCGTAGACAAGTGGTTTCACATGATTTGTTAAATCGAACACATATCCGTACCCTTCAGTTTCCCAAATTGCCGTTGCCGTAGAATTAAAGCTACTCATAATTGTAGCCATTAAAAATAACAAAACCATTAGATGTTTTTTAACTAAATAATCCATATCAATCCCTAATATTCACGGTTCAAAACAACCCAACTCCCATCATCTATTAATTGATAAACCTTCTTCATGCATAGCGATACCCGTGCCAACATGTTTAGTTAAGCTTTCTACAAACTTTTTATAATCAATAAGTGCTTTAGCCACACTTTGCTTAGGGTTGTCATTATGTTCTGCGTTTGGGTTAACTGTGCTGTGCCAAATTAAATTAGGGTTAGGACTTACGTTAAGCGCCGCTTTTAAACTATTATAAGCCTCCAACATTAGTGGATGCTCTTCCCCACCAACTGTTAAATACAAAAATGTAGGCGCATTAATTTTTGGGTTATTAGTTTTTAAAAAGTCACTAAAGCGTTTAACAACACTCATATCGTCGTACCAAGCTGCAGGGCTAAATGCAAAATACCCATTAAATAGCTCAGGTTTAGTATGCAGTGTATAAAGTACAAAGCTTCCCCCTGCCGAAAAACCACTTAATACACGCTGATCATTCAATTTATAATGGGTTTGCAAATAAGGGAGTAATTCGGCTTCTATAAACTTTAAAAACTTATCAGCCTCTCCATTAGGCTCAAAAAGCGTTTGAAGCTCAGGGCGAGGCTCAGTATTTACCTCTTGGCGAGCATAAGGCGGCACTAAGTCACGGTTACGTGTAGTTTTCCAAAACTTATTAGGAATAGACACCAATATAGCGCCTTCTCCCTCTCCGGCTTTTCTTTGCGCGGTTAATGTTCGATCCCAATTATCTAGATTAAAATTACCATCTGTTTTAATAATTAGTGGGTAAGCTTTACTCTTATCGTAATTGGCAGGCAACCTAATAAATACCTTACGCGATTCGTTAAGCGCTTTAGACTCAATGGTTATGTCAGTAAACGCCGATACATAATGGTTATAATATCTAATAGCCGTTACAGCCAAAGCTACCATCACAATGGCCAAACACACATTTACTAAATGGTACTTTGATATTTTTATTGTCATTAGCGCGCCCTCTTTTGCATTTAATCTATTTTTACCCATTGCTCTATTTCAAGCGCAGTCATAATAAGCTCTACCGAAAAAGCCGCTAAAATCATGCCCATTACGCGAGTTAAAATAGATGCGCCGCCCGTACCAATTAGTTTAATAATTTTACCCGAGAGTAATAACAGTATTAATGTGACTCCTAATACACCAAGCGTAACCAGCGCAGTGCCTATTTGAGTGGTAATGGGGTGTATATGGTTATCGGTAAGCAGTATTACAGCCAAAATAGCGCCTGGCGTAGCCGTTGCAGGTATAGCCAGTGGAAAAACAGCTATATCGTGCCCTGGATCTTGCTTTGCTTTATTAGAGTCGCTGCCAAATATCATTTGCAGGCCAAACAAAAACAATATAATTCCGCCCCCTAACTGAAACGATACCAACCTAATACCCATCGCATTAAGTATTAGCTGCCCTATTAAAATAGACCCCAGTAAAACAGCCCCGGCATAGAGCACCGTTTTAAATGCAGTTTTACGACGTTGTTGATCAGTTAAATGAGAAGTAAGCGCCGCAAATAGTGCCATGGTGCCTATTGGGTCTATGGTGGCCCAAATAACGAGGGCATCTTGAGATAGTTTTTCTAGCATATAAAATCCTTGTTAAGCGAACACGTTTTAAAAACTCGGGTAACAAATTCATTTGCTTACACTTCACTATAAGCCAAAGAGGTTAAATTTTATATTTTATTTGTTCCTGTAATGATGAATTTTTTAACGTGTATTCGCTACAGCTGCTTATGCCATATAGAATGCTCGCGCAAACTAAACCCCAATTTTAAAAGTAAATTATGCGAACGCGCATTATGCGCGCTTACCTCAGCGCTTAAATGTTTGAGGCCAATATGCTGTTTAAGTGTTTTTATAAAGCCAGTTATTACCTCAAACATTACGCCTTTATCCCAAAAGTTTGGGTGAAGCTCAAAACCAATAAACGCACTACTTTTACACGCCGATAAATTATAAAGCCCACAGGTACCCATTAACTCGCCGGTAATATTATGTTCAATTGCAACTCTAATCACTTCGCCTTCGTAATAGGCGGTAATATCATCTTGAATTAGTTGTTTAATTTGGCTTTTACACAGCGGCGTATTGTAATCGTTAAACTCGCTCACTTGCGGGTGATTCAAAATAGTAAATAATTGCGGGGCATGTTTGTGGGTAATTAAACGCAAAGTAACGCGTTCAAGCTCAATTGTTTTAAACATTTTATTTAGTGAATTAAAATAGCGCTTTATGGGCAAGCATTATTAACTTACCATACCCCATTAACAAGCATTATATTTAAAGTAATAACAGTACAGAGGCTCAAATGAGTGATGATTTTAAAGTAATACAACCTACCACAACTGTGTATTGTCCTAAGCGCGGCGAGGGCTGGACCCTAACCGGCATTACTAATATAAATGAGTTTACCTCAGTCATGTTTGATGGCACACGTTACACGCTTCCCGCTCGCGAAATAGTAGAAGAGCTACTCCCTAACCAGCTAGCTCGAGAACAAAGTAGCTAACGCCCCATCAATAAAAAAGGCTGCAGGTATGCAGCCTTTTTTATAATTTACACCAATTTAAAATGTATCGTCTTCACTGTATACATTTACTTTTAGCTCGTCGTCGTCTTCAAATACAACAAACGAAATAGGCTTACAGCATACTTGGCAGTCTTCTATGTATTGCTCATCAATATCAGCCGCATCAAGTAATACTTCAATGCTTTCGCCGCAATACGGGCAACTTATCGATTTTTCGGTTAACTGGTTCATTTCACACCTGCTAATTTATTCATCAATGTTTTCACTTTAATAAACACGCTTTAATAATACAACATTGTGTTATATGGGTTACTCACTCAAAATGTGGCTTTAATTAAAAAGGTTTACGTACATTACTTTGCACCCTAGCCTACTAAAAACAATGAAATAGTAATAACACTTAGCAGGTCTAGCTATAAAGGATACGTATTTAAACTCACACTAGAGGTAGATCATTATATGAAAAACTCACTTACGCTTGCATTAACATCTGCCGCAATTTTGTTTAGCACTTTTACTCATGCTGCAAAAACTGAAAAAGCGGTTTTAGCCGGTGGTTGTTTTTGGTGTATGGAAAGCGACTTTGAAAAACTCGAAGGCGTAAAAGATGTAATATCTGGTTTTACAGGCGGTAAGCTTAAAAACCCGACCTACAATGGCAATCATCAAGGCCATTACGAAGCAGTACAAATTACTTACGATCCAGAAGTAGTCAGCTACAAAGGCATACTTGATCACTATTGGGTAAATATTGATCCCTTTGATGCCAAAGGCCAATTTTGTGATAAAGGGCCTAGTTATTTAAGCGCAATTTTTGTAGCTAACGAGCAAGAACGTAAAATAGCTGAGCAAACCAAGCAAGCCGTTGTAAACGAATTCCCTAATCAAACAGTGGTAACGCCAATATTAAGTACCAGCACCTTTTACCCTATTAAAGGCAAAGAGAGCTACCATCAGGATTATTATAAAAATAACCCTATTCGTTACAACACATATCGTTGGCGCTGCGGCCGCGATAGTCGCCTAGAAGATATTTGGGGCGATAGAGCAACCCACTAACAAGTTAATAATTATAAATTTGATGGGTTAGGTGTTAACTCATCAAATTTAATCGTTATTTTTAGACTATTTATTTAAATTATCATGCTCTGAGAGAGTGTGTGTTGTTTAGGTATAAGAATCACCTCTAACCTCTAACCTCTAACCTCTAACCTCTAACCTCTAATCTCTAACACTAAATTATTCAATTCGCCTCTAATTATAAATATTATTTTGATACTGTTTCCTAAAACAGCTTATTTATCTAAATTAATAAATATAATAAATTGCACTCCTAGATTGATACAAACAAATTCAACAACTGGAGTTACACAATATGTCTACCAATCAATTACAACTAGCACGTGCTCTAGATTTACCATCGCGAACAGCCATGTTAAACCGTGAGCACTCGGTACAGCAGTTTTGGTACAACAACGACGACCTAATTACAGACGCGTGGAAAGAATGGGAAGCAAGCGAAATTGACGCCTCTACTTTCACGTTAGACTATTCGTTACTTGATAAAAATTTACGCGAAGCCGTACAACAAGCATGGCAAGACCCATCTAAAGAGCATTTAGTAAAAGCCCTTTTAGAAGAAGTGGCTCCGGGTGTGTTTCAGTTTCAATTTTTTGACCCTGAGCGCCTAGCCGTTTTACGTGGCTACCTTGAACAAGTATGGAACTCTAACATTCCTATGCGCCCACCTTACGGTATTGTATTAAACCGCCGCGGCGTTATGCTCGACAAACGATCAGAGGGCTATTTAGCAGCGCCAAGTTTTCAAGCATTTTATAACGAAATGCTAAACACTTATATGCGCCCTATTTCGCGCTTATTGTTTCCTGAAATAACTGGCTACGATACGCAAACATTTGGGTTTTCTATTTACTACGATCCAAGTACAGATGCGTCTATTCGACCACATACCGATGCATCGGCGGTAACGTTAAATATTAATTTAAATTTACCGGGTGAGGAGTTTACAGGTTCTGAGCTTGATTTTTACGACCAAGTAAATGGTAACGTTGTACAACTTGGCTTTAAACCAGGCACCGCAATGATACACCGAGGCAATGTACCTCACGCGGCAAAACCTATTACCAGTGGCGATAGAACAAACTTTGTATTATGGCTGTTTGGCGATCGCGGTCGTTTACCAGCGCAAGGCGCACAACGCACTGAAATTGAAGCTAAAGAGCGTTGGACTACACTAGTTACAACACCTGATGGCTACGCGCCATTTTAATCAAGCTTAATAAAAAGCAGATAACTATCAGCCCATTAAAGCTAATTAATAATTAGTTTAATGGGCTTTTTACTTGTTGCATAACTAGTTAGTTACTATCTTTTTATTATTAATAATTAATTTATTGCAGCAAAAAATGACGTTAAACACCATTATAATAGCCACATTATTAGTGTCGCCTTTTGTTGGCGCCTCAACCACACAACAAACGCTCGTTGTAGGCTTTGGTGAAAAACTCCCCCCTTTTGTATTTCCTCAGTCAAATAGTGGCTTAACAGTAGATATTATTACAGCGGCTCTAACACCACTGGGCTACAAAATTGAGGCGCTTTATTACCCTTATACAAGGCGTGCTAAAGACTACAAAAAAGATAAAATTGATGTAGTAGCAGATATCAATCTAAATACTGCCAACGGAAACCTCCTAAAAGGCTATTTATCAACCGAGTCTTATGTTTACGAAAATGTAGATGTCGCTTTAAGTAAAAATAACTTTAACCTTAGTAAAATAGCCGATTTAAAAAATTATAGTTTATTGTCTTGGCCAAGTGCTGCCATTCACCTAGGGGATGAGTATGCAAATATAGTTAAAGCTAACCCGCGTTATAACGAAATCCACGACTAATCGCTTCAAGTTAAGTTTTTGTACTTAGATAAGGTTGATGTAATACAAATGGATAAACAAAGCTTTAACTACTTTCGCGCAAATATAAAAGATATTGATACAACACAAAAAATTGATCAGTTCACTTTATTTGGTAAAAGCCCAAATGGATATTTATTTAAGTCTAAAAAAGTGCGTGATGACTTTAATTTACAACTGTAAAAACTCAAAGAAACCGGCAAGTACAAACAAATATTTGATAGCTACCTAGAATAAGTTTAAGGGTTGTATTTACTGGCCCTATAAATAGCATTAGCGTCTTTTAAGTTAATAAGTGTAATAAGCGCCTCTTTTTTATTTTCAGCACGTTCGTAATAGGCTTTAGCTATTCTTTTACCTATCCAATACCCCATATCGTTTGGTTGATTTGTAGTATCAGTTTGGTAAAACCAGTCTCCAAGTTTAATACCATTCATTTGTGATTTAAAACGCTTCCAAAGCTGTTTTTCATGCTTTAAACCGTATGTATGCCTTAGTATTTCAGCATTAGAAATATTATTTAACACCAACCCTGAGACAAAATCTGCTATCCCCTCATGCAGCGATACAAATAGTAAGGTAGGCTCTGGTTTGTTTTTATGAGTTACATACGCCCTATTTTGATAAACATGAGTAATTTCATGCGCAATAAAGTTCATAAACACATCTTTAAATTCTTCTTTGCTTTGCGCTAACGAGCATAAAACTTCAAGCCCAAGTACTAAACCATTTACTGAGGCAGTTCCACCAGAATTATTTGCCCCAAAAACAATATACACTGACGCCGATTGAGTTTGCGATAGCACTTTTTGAGTTTCATTTAAGGTTTGTAATGCTTCACTTTTAAGTGACTCAATTTGAGGAAGGCAAATGTCTAACGCTTGATTGTAAACGTGCTTATTATGGTTAATCATACTAAGCATATTCTCTGCACTTTTAATGCGCCGAGGCGTAAATATTTCAATCCCTTTACTGCCAATATCTAAATACTGAGTTTGTAGTAAATGAGGGGTTAAATGGCTTTGCTTTTTAAACAATTCAGCAAAATTTTGAGCATCTTTTAAAATAATTTCAGACGCATTTGTATAGTTTATAAATGGCAAAAGTATTAACGCCAAAATAATTTTAGGGCTGAACATTGAGAGTCCTTTCAATTTATATGTATAAAAACTTACAACTTGGCTCATTAAAATGGTTGTTTAACCATAAACAGTTGGTTTAATTTTGTACAGCTTAACTATATAAACAAAACGAATTAATCACAAAAAAGGCCACTTAATTTAAAGTGGCCTTTGTGCTTTAAATAACCTTTAAAAGGCTATATAACCTTAAAAACCGTTAAAACTTATAGGAAGCTGAAAACTTAACGTTTCTTGGTGTACCAGGTTGTACCCATGCATCGGCAAACGAGTTTGTGTAATACGTTTCATCAAAGAGGTTATTTACCTCAGCCGTAATTCCAATCGCGTCTGTTACATCGTAATTTACAAAAGCACGGGCTGTTGTGTAGCTTGGTAATTCAAAGTCGGTACCAAAAAAGCCGTTACGCTTGCCCACATGTAATAAACCACCACCAAACTTAATGGCTTTACCGTATAAATCTGTTGATTGCACTAACTGTAAGCTAAGCTGTTGCTCTGGCACGTTTAATAGTGATGCGCCCGCTTCTACAGTGTAACCAAAGTTAGCATCAAAAAATGAGTTTTCGATTGTTGCATCAACGTATGCATATGACGCCCAAATTTCTAGTGTATCGGTAAGCTCACCCGTTAGGTCTATTTCTATCCCTTTACTTTGTGCTTCACCAATGGCTGCGTAAGTAAACGCTGTTGGGTCGTCCACAACAAGCATGTTGTCTTGCTCTACTTTAAACACAGCAACAGTACCAAATAAGGCGCCATCGTTTAATGTAAATTTAACACCCACCTCAGCAGATGTAGATTGGTTTGGCTCAAAACCATCGCCATTAGCATCAGCGCCCGAAAGCGGACGGAAGTTTTCACCGTAAGCACCATAAAAAGATACATAATCGCTTGCTTCATAAACCACACCAAATTGCGGGCTCACGCGTGACTCAGTTTGTTTAGTGTTAGTGTTAGCTAAGCGGTTATTTAAGCGCTGCTCGTAATCATCAAAACGTGCACCAATACGAATATCTAACTTATCGGTAATGCTTATTTGGTCTTGAATGAATATGCCTAACGACTCTTGAATCTCTACGCGGTCAGTATTTGATGTTGGCGTTGGTAATTCATACGCGCCGTAAACAGGGTTAAATACATTAATGTATTGATCGCCACGTACACGTAAAATTACTTGGTCGTTTTCAAATTTATCGGCATCAACACCCATAATTAAACGGTGCTCAAACCCGCCAAACTCTAAATTACCACTTAACTCAGTTCTAAATACTTGGTATTTAGCATCAAAGTCGCGGTAGCGTCTAAAGCGATTTACTTCGCCATCAATTACACCACCAAAACCAGTTTCGGTTGCAAAGCCTTCCATAGAGGTATCACGGTAGTTTGCACCAAATAAAATGCTCCAGTTATCATCAAAGTCATGAATGTACTCTAACTGGTGCCCTAGTACATCGGCTTCAATTGGGCCGTCGCCTGGCTCACCTAAAAAGCGACTTTCAGGTATAAGGCCAAGCTCGCCATCAATCGCTAATACACCTCTATCAAACGGTACTTCTTGGTCGCTATATTCAAGCTCATATATAAGCTGGCTGCTCTCGTTAATATTCCATACTATTGACGGGCTAAAGCCTTGCTTAGTGGTTTCTATGGTATCTCTAAAGCTTTCGGCGTCTTCGTAAAAACCAACCAGTCTAATTGCTACGTCGTCGTTAAGCGCCGTGGTGTAATCAACATCGGCGCGGTAAGTATCAAAACTACCTACAGAGAGTTTAATTTCGCCTTCGGTATCAAACGTTGGGCGTTTAGTAACTAAGTTTACAGTACCACCTGGTTCACCACGGCCGAATAAAGCCGCGCGCGGACCTTTTAAAACCTCAACCGACTCAATACCCGACAAATCACGTGAGCCACCAAAACCACGCCCAGCATTAAAGCCATTTACTAAGTAGTTACTTGGTAGGTTTTCGTCGCCTACAAAACCACGTAACGAAAAGCTATTCCACAGCCCACCAAAGTTGTTTTGGCGCGCAACAGAGGCTGATAAATCAAGCGCTTGGTCAAGGCTTACTGCACCTGCGTTTTCAAGGGCTTCTAAATCAATTTTAAGCTCTGATTGCGGTGTTTCTAAAGGGCTAAAGTTACCTTGATAAGCCTGGCGAGATGCAACAACCGTTACTTTTTCAATTGCGTCATCCGTTACGCTTTTACTTTGCTGGTTTTGCTCAGCGGCCATAACATGGCTGCTAAATAAGCTTACTAAGCAAGTACTTAAATAGGTGAGCTTAAGCCCTTTTGTATTGGTTTTCATTGTGAACCTTGTGTATTTTATAGTTATGTAGTCATTTATATAGCGCTAAACAGGTGTGTTTAGCGCTGTATTTTTAGTTACTGCTTCGCAGTGGTGTTTTCAAAGCGTGGCATGTTTTCAAGGGCTGCTTTAGTTGGGTCGCCTTTGTAAAATAACCACGGGTAATAAAACTCGCGTAATTGCTGATGATAATCTCTAATTTGCTGCTCATACTCGTAAGCGGTTATTGAATCGGTATTGGCTTCACGCGTTAAGCTTCGCTGCAGTAACAGCGGTGGCGAAA
Source organism: Pseudoalteromonas sp. S3178 (assembly GCF_005886985.1). Classification (NCBI taxonomy): domain Bacteria; kingdom Pseudomonadati; phylum Pseudomonadota; class Gammaproteobacteria; order Alteromonadales; family Pseudoalteromonadaceae; genus Pseudoalteromonas; species Pseudoalteromonas sp. S3178. Next base: position 74,057 of record NZ_PNCW01000027.1, read on the forward strand.
CCCAAGATACAAAACCAGCTAACTCGTATTTTTTAGCGGCTGCATCGCGGTAGGCCTTTGAAAGCTCTGCTGCTTTTAAATCGCCCATTTGTTGAAATGCGTAATACCATTTCCATTCAAATTCACTGCTCATATCAACGTATGGCGCAAGCGCTGGATACTCTCTAATAAAAGCATCCATGGTGGTTGATTTAGGTAAATCCCACGCTCCATTTACCGCTTCTCGTTGGGTAAGTACAATGTCGCCACCTTTAGGCGAATGCACAGATTTGTTTATAGCAAGGTCGCCTAAAATAGGAATAATAAAAGCAAACAACACCCACAAACCAATTAAGCTAGAGGCAACACGCGGCGCACTGGTTGCATTTTTACCCCACCACACACTAAGCGCAGTCCAAAATGCAAGGTAGGCAATACACAGCAGCGATACATAAGCCACTTCAAACCCGCTTGCCCCAGCTATAAATGCACCAACAAAAAATGGCAGCATTAAACACACTATTACCGCTACAAACCTCACGGTTATACGTGCACCCCATAAAGCAAAGTAAGACTTAGCCGTAGTGACCAGTAAATCGTGCCTGCCGCTTGTACGCTCATTTGCAAATAAATCATGAAACAGCAATATAATAACCAGTGGCGCTAGCGCACTAATTACAAACACAAAATCTATTTTACCGGCCTGAGCCAGCTCGGCATTTTGTGCATCGCTTTCGTAAATTTGCCCCTCAAGCGCTAATAAATTAATGCGGTGTTTCCACGGGAATATATCGCGCTCACCTAATGCAGCAAATGCCAGGTTAGATGGCTGCGAGTACGTTAAATGAAAGCTGTAATACGCTAACATGCCCGCATCGTTTTGCTTTTGCTGTACTTTAGCGCGATCACTTTGATCTGATGCTTTTAAGCGCTCAATAGTTTGCTGTTGTGCGCTTACTTCACTTAGCCCGCTGTAAATAGCAAAACCCGATAAAATAAGACTACACAGCAGTAATACCACTACGTACTTTTGGCGCAGTAAAAAGCCCCATTCACGCATAAGTTGTGTAATTAAATAACTCATATCAAACGTTTTCCTACAAATTTAATACCGCCTACTAGTACTACAATCCACAGTAATAACTGTAAAAAAGCAGGTACACTTCTTTGTGCGCGAACATCTGCACTGTCTACATTAAAATTAAAATCTTGTAGTATTTGCCAGTTTTCGGCGCTAACGCGTGCTTTTTTAGTTGCTGCAGCATCGGCGTTGCGGTTCATGTCGTCTTTGTAATCAAGCTCTTCAATATGAATTTTGTTAAGTCCTTGCACAAAATCAAAACGAAGCTGCTCAGTTTCGCGTAAAAAACGATGATGCGTTTCTATACTTGTACCCACCACAATCATAGATAGTGAGCGAATAGCCACCATAGGGGATACCCAACCAAAATAGCGCGATACTTGCGTTTGCTTAAGCTCTGCTTGCATACGCTGCTGAGCAAATTGGTTTAGTACTTTGGCCTGTTTAGCCTCTGATTCACTGGCTACTAAACCTCTAAAGTTTACCGGCAGCTCATCAATACTATTTACGTTGTACTTTTTAAGGAGTGACTGTTTAAATTGCTTAAATGCAGGGTCGTTGGTGTTATGGCCATCGCCTAGTTTTCTAAGCTCAGCTTTAACCGCAAAGTCGGTTTCTATTTTACCAGCAGATGGCACAGCCGTTGATGCTGTAGTACTTGCTACGCGCGGCATAACAATACACAGTAAAATCCATACAAACGCAAGCGCCGTAAAGCTACCACTGTTTTTACTAAACACGCTCGATGCGAGTAAAATCAGTAATACCCACACAGTTAAATATAAAGCGTAACCTACAACAAAACTGGCAACTGCTAGTAAGCTTTCGCCCGCAGACACCGTAAATAAAGCCGATACCGCTAGTGGCGCAATAATTAAGCCCACAACCGAAAGTAGTGCTAAGCCTTTACCGGCAATAAGCGTAATACCCGACGTGCCTTGCGCTAATAAGTACGAAAGCGTTTGCGATTCACGCTCACGGCTAATAGAGCTGTAACCTATTAATATAAGAAGTAACGGCGCTAAAGTTTGCACTATAAAAGCAGGCGTTAAGCTACCTAATTTAGTAAGCGCTGTACCTTGGCGTTGATCGGCAAACATTGCACTATTTTGCCTATGCCCTTCTAAAAATATTGAGTTACCTGTGTATGCATCTATACCTGGATCGAGTGTGCTCAGTGGCGAAGGCGTTCTAAATGCATAGTGCCCATAGTGCACCATTCTGTGCGGGTGGCGATCGGGTTGATCAACAAAGCTTTGCTCGGCATTTGATTGCAGTTCATGGCGATCGTGGCTAAGTTCATGCATTGTAATGGCAGTCACCACTACCGATGAAAGCGTAAGCAATAAACCAATAGCTAAAACGGTCATTGCTAGTTTTGAGCGTAGCCAATAGCGCCATTCATCTTTGGCAACTATAACCACTTTTGAAAAGTTATTTATACTCATTACGCGCCTCTTTGCGCAAAGGCTGCGTGCACTTGTTCGGTATCAATGCGGCCGTTTTCAGGCGCGTCAAATTCGCCCACCAGCTCACCGGCTCTAAGTAAACCAATACGGTTAGCTACTTGGCAGGCACCGTATACATCATGAGTCACCATTAAAATAGTCGCGCCCGTTAATGCAAGCTCGCGCACTAACTGGTTAAACTCATCTATGGCAACAGGGTCAAGGCCCGATGTAGGCTCATCAAGTAAAAATATAGGGGCTTCGCGTAAAATGGCTAATGCAATTGCGGTTTTTTGTCTCATGCCTTTAGAGTAAGTTTGCATATAACGCTCCCACGCACCTTCTTGCAAGGCTACGCGCTTAAATGCGGCATTTATTTGCTCATCTGTTTTATTAATATCAGCAAGTGATAAAAAGTATTTTACGTTTTCGCGGGCGGTTAAATGCGGGTATAACGTTGCCGACTCTGGCAAATACGCTGTTTTACCGCGTACAAAATCAAGTGCTTGTGTAACCTCTTTACCCGCTACTTTTACCGAGCCTTGCGTTGGTTTATTAAAACCCAATAACGTTTTTAACGTGGTTGATTTACCCGCACCGTTACCGCCAAGTAACGCGTAAATTTCGCCTGAGCCCACAGTAAAGTTTAAGTTTTTTAAAATAGCGTTGTTTTTAATGCTAAAACTTAACGAATTCACTTCAATAATGGCTTCGTTTTTAGCGGTTTGAGCATTATTTAATTTAGAATTACCGATATTTTCAGTACGTTGAGATTCTATTGGTGATGTTTGATTAATTGCAGTAGGTGTAGTCACATTCACACTCTATTAAGGGGAAATTAGAATGCGACGAATGTTATACTATAACAAACAACAATTGCAATACTATAACATTGTTAACTTAATAAATAAGTCATATTTATGTGATGAAAGCAAAATAAAATTGCTTAGCTAATTTGTTTTTAAGAGATTGGCCAGAGCAAGGACGCCAGGCTCTAATGGGCAATCTTTTCTGTACACAATAGAAAGCTCTACATGCTTAGGCCCAAAGTTAACAGGCCTTATACACAATGACTTTTCGTATCGGCTACCTACCACCATGTTTTTGCCAATTATTGTGTAACCTAAACCCGCAGACACACATCCTAAAACCCCATCAGCGCTACTCATAATCATTAATTCATCATTTACTCGCCCTGATTTTTGTTGCCAAACAAGGGCATGTTTTCTATAGCCACACCCCTCATCTCTTACAAATAATACAGGGTAATGATCGCCATCTAGCGGTGTAACCATAACTAACTCTTCATACACCACAGGAATAACTTCAAGGTTTTCGTGTTTAGGTGCATTACCTATTGCGGCGCAATCAACCTTGTTATTTAAAACGGAAAATACGAGTCGCTCACTCGTATCTGTAAAAATTTTAGCTCTAATATGCGCGTAATTATCTTTAAGTTGCTTTAAAGCTAAAGGCATATGTACAGCTGCAAATGTTTCGGGCATGCCAATTCGTAACTCATAACTGCCCTTGTTACTTAAAATTGCTGATGTTGCCTGATACTCGAGCTGCAATATTTTATCTGCGTATTCACAAAGCTGTTTACCGCTTGGGGTTAGCTCAAGCTTGCGCCCAGTTAAGGTAAATAACTTAGTATTTAGCTCTTGCTCAAGCTTTTTAATGCGATTAGTAACGTTAGATTGCACCGTATTGAGTTTTTCAGCAGCGCCTTTAATACCGCCCTCATCAACAATAGCTTTAAACGTTTTAAGTATTAATATTTCCATAGGGTTCTTACATTAATTTTAAATAAGTCACTAAATACTTCTCTTTTTGAGAATCTTTAATTCTTAATAATTCAATTTTTTATATTAACAGAGCCACGTATTCTTAGCGAATAACAACCGTAAACTTAAAGTAGAACAAACAAATGATCATCACAAAAACACGTGCTTACCTTGCGGGCATTTGCAGCATAATAGTCACCGTTGGCGTAGCTAGATTTTCGTATAGTTTACTCATACCCATAATGCAAAATGGTGCAGGCTTAACCGAGCTAGGCTCTGGCTGGTTAGCCACCTCCAACTTTATGGGTTATATGTTTGGCGTATTTATAGCTGCAAACATGCATAACTTAAATCACAAATATAACTTGCACCGCATTTACCTTATTTTGAGTGTTATTACCTCTGCGGCAATGGTATTAACCAGTAATGTATACGTATGGGCACTACTTCGTTTTATTGCAGGTACTTGTGGCGCAGGTGGGTTTATTATTGCCTCAGGCCTTATTTTAAAATGGCTAGTTAACAATAATCACCGCGCAGAGCTTGGGGTTCACTTTGCTGGTGCGGGTATAAGCATTGTTGCTACATCATTGCTAGTAGATCATATGCTCGACATGGCGAGTAACTGGCAGCAACAATGGGTAGCCTTAGCCGTTATGGCGGCTGTAATTGCAATACCCGCATGGCTATGGATGCCACACCCAAGCGCTCAACAACAAATAAAGGTCACTAAAAAAGACAACCCACCAACTAAAACCTTTAAATTATTAATAATGCTGGCCTATTTTTGTGCAGGATACGGCTACGCAGTTAGCTCTACATTTATTGTTGATATAGTAGAGCGTGTTGATAGCCTAAAAGGGCAAGGTAGCTTTGCTTTTTTATTACTAGGGATAGCAGCAATTCCTGCAGCATTAATATGGGATCGGATAGCTAGGCGTACAGGCTTTATTAAAGCGTTAATAGCTGCATACACCTTGCAAGCAATTGGTATTGTGCTCCCAACTCTAAGTAATACATTACCTGTAATTATAATAAGCGTATTACTGTTTGGAGGCACCTTTATAGCTTGTGTAAGCCTTGTATTAACCATGGCAGGTAACTTTTACCCCAGTAACCCAGCAAGGTTTATGGGCACAATGACCCTAGCCTACGGCGCCGCACAAATAATAGCCCCCATTCCCAGCGGCTACCTTTTAACGTATTTTGGTAACTATAATATGGCGCTATATTTATCGGCATTCATAGTAATGATTGGTACGTTGTTTTTACTTTGGCTTTTAAAACGTTCTAAGTAATTAATTTATAATTACATAACAACTCAAACTATGTTTTGATAAGTTAATAGGCATAAAAATAATAAGAGACAAAAAATGACGAAGTTTAATAACAATAGTGTAGTTATTCTAAGCGCAGTACGCACCGCTATAGGTAGCTTTGGAGGGAGTCTTAAAAATTTCACTCCTGCAGAACTTGGTACACTTTGCGCAAAAGAAGCATTAGCCAGAGCAAATATATCACCAACTCAAGTGGGCTCATGTGTAATAGGTAAAGTTATTCATAATGGTCCTAAAGATGCTTACCTATCCAGAGTCATCGGCCTTGATGCAGGATTACCAATTAGTAGTCATGCGGTAACACTCAACCGTTTATGTGGCTCAGGTATAGAAGCCATTATACAAGCAGCCCAACAAATTCAACTAGGTAATGTAGATGCAGCTTTAGCAGGCGGAGCAGAAAGCATGAGTAGCTCAGCCTACACACTAGAGAGTAACCGCTGGGGCCAAAAAATGGGTAATAGCACAGTGCTTGATGAGCTAACCACTACATTACAAGATCCATGGGATAACAACCCAATGGGGATCACCGCCGAAAACATTGCAGAAAAATATAATATTACCCGCAACCAACAAGACGCTTACGCAGCGCAAAGTCATCATAAAGCAGCTAAAGCGATAGCCAAAGGACACTTTAAAGAGCAAATAGTCCCTATAGAGATAAAAACGCGAAATAATTTTCATGTGTTTGACACAGACGAGCATGTGCGTGAAAACACAACAGAACAAAAGCTAGCTACGTTAAAACCTTACTTTAAACAAAATGGAACAGTAACAGCAGCAACCTCGTCGGGGATTAACGACGCAGCAGCCATGCTCGTGCTTATGTCGGAGCAAAAAGCGAATGAGCAAGGCTTAAAACCACTTGGCCGATTAATAGGTTATGCAAGAGCAGGTGTAGAGCCCGTATTAATGGGCACAGGGCCAATCCCTGCTGTACAACTGGTATTTAATAAAACTGGCTTAACCATTGATGACATGGACGTAATAGAATCAAATGAAGCCTTTGCTGTACAAGCATTATGCGTAGCAAATGAATTAAACTTTCCTGAGCATAAAGTAAATCCAAATGGGGGGGCTATAGCGCTTGGCCACCCTGTTGGCGCAACCGGTGCTATTTTGTCTACCAAGTGTTTGTACGAACTAAAACGTATTAAAGGCAAGTATGGCTTAGTTACTATGTGTATTGGCGGCGGCCAAGGTATAGCAGCCATTTTTGAAGCGCTGTAATTAAAAAAGTAAATTAAAAAAAGTGCAGAGATTAATACTAACTTTAAGTCGATGCACTTTCTACACCTACCAATACCGTGACACAAAGCAGTCTAAAACTAAAAAATATCTGAACTCACAAACGATTAAATACCAAAAATCAAATCTAATCCAAAAGAATGTAAATATTATGGTTTAACATCCTAATTTATTTAGTCAAAACTGTGTAGTTAAGTTGGGTATCTAAAATATTGTGCTATCTTTTTATTATATTTAATAGAAAAAACACGAGCTAACATGCTGCTTCGAGGCACCATTGTCATTGTATTATTGGCAATCTCTGCAACTAATAAAACCTTTGCAAACGACATTGACGTGCAGTTTAGTGGTTTTGCATCCTTAACCCTTAGTTACACTGACGACTCAGATATTGGTTTTGCATCTAGTTATTCAAATAAAAACGATAGCGGCTTTTCAGTAACGCGTGATTCAATTTTAGGTGGGCAAGCTAATATATCACTGGCGAAAAAATGGGACTCTGTTGTTCAAGTTGTAATACAAGATCATGCCTTTAAAAGCTTTGATAACTTTTTAGAGCTCGCCTTTGTACGTTATCGCCCTACCCGCCATTGGTCCATTCGGGCTGGTAGGTTAAACAGCGATCTTTACTTACTCTCTGAATACCCTTACGTAGGGTATGCCTATTTATGGGTGCGCCCGCCTCATTCGTATTATTCGTTTGCAAATATTGCCGGTAATTTTGATGGTGTTGATGTTGAATACAGTAAAGCCATTAACGATGGGTTTTTACGTTTAAAACTTGCTTATGGTAGTACAACAGCCAAGCTACAAGCCTATAATGAAGACTTTTTTATTGATTTTGATAACTTAACAACGCTAAGTGCAACCTACTCTTTAGATGCATGGACTATGCGCTTTTCATTATCAAAATCAGACTTTGGGGATTATAAGTTAACTGCTTTAGATGAGTATTTAGCCGCGCTCGATGCCATACCACAAAGTATATGGCCGCAAGCACAAAAAATATCAAGCAAATTTAACACCAAAGGCAACAGTATAGAATACGCTGCGTTTGGGCTTACTTACGATCATAACAATTGGCTTATTCAGTCTGAGCTAGGTATTTCAGAATCAGACTGGATAATTGCTCCATCAGTTCTTAGTGGCTATATTAGTGCAGGCTACAGAGTAGATAACGCAATATTTTACACCGGTTTTACAGCGGCTAAACACCGCCATGACGTAATAAAAGTAAACGATCCCGCTTTTGCGCCAAGTACTCCCGAGCAATTTTCAGTACCTATACAGCAGCTCGCAGTTGCCAGTCAGTCAGCGGTTAAAATTACCAATGTTCACCAACACTCAATTAACGTAGGCGTAAAATGGCAACTGTCTGAGCGCATAGCATTAAAAGCCCAGTTAGACCGCTTTGATATAAAGCCTCAAGGCGCAGGCTTATGGAGTCTTAGTAACCCTTCAGATATAGATGAGGGCCACAAAGTACATATACTTAGTCTAAATGCTAGTATGGTGTTTTAGTTATGATAAGCGCTCGTAACCTAACCCTTAATGTAATGCTCCCCTTATGCCTGCTTTTGATGAGCTCTTATGCAAAATCGACAGAGTTTGTTGTAGTAGTAAATAAAAGCAATACTATTAATGCCTTATCAAAACGGGAAATTATTGATATTTACATGGGTAGGTATTTAACTTTTCCTGATGGTGAAACCTCAACACCACTTGATTTACCCGCCCAATCAACACTAAAAAACGACTTTTACTTAAAACTGGTCAATAAAGACGAGCAAAAAATAAATGCGTATTGGGCAAGGCTTTTATTTTCTGGCCGTGCAAAGCCCCCTACACCTTCGACATCAGTAGAAGATGCAATAAATAAAATTGCAGCATCGCAATTTGCAATTGGTTACATTCCGCTATCGCAAGTTACCGATGCAGTAAAAGTGGTATACAGATTTGATTAAAATTATTAGCCAAAAACTCTACATACGCGTTGCTATAGCAATTGCTTTAGTCGCTATTGTTGTATCTTTAGTATCGTCAATGCTGTCGTACTATTCAGGCTTTAAAGAAAAGAAAAACACCAACTACTTACTCGTACAACAGTTAGCGCAAACAATGGGAAAAACTGCCGCCATAGCCGCCTATTTAAACGATAAAGAATTAAGCCAAGAAATAATTAATGGCTTACTAAGTAACGATTTAGTGCAAGGCGCAAGCCTCGAATCAGAAGCAAACGTAAAAGGCGAAATGGAGTTGTTTATTGCAAATGGCACTATTAACAAGCAAAAAGAAGCGGTGTTAGTTAGGCTAGTTCATCCTTTTTTAGATGACACTTTTATAGGTGTTTTATCAATATACCCCGACGATAATTTTATACAGCACCAGGCACAGGCTGCACTAAAAAAAGAATTTATTTTAATGCTAGTACAATCTATCGTTATTGCTTTTTTTGTATCACTGGTAGTACAACGATGGCTTACTCAACCTATACAAAACCTAACCGACAGCTTTGCTAAAATTAATCCATCAGAACCAGAAACCCTTAAAATGCTAACCTTTAAGCAAGGCAAACGAGACGAAATAAGCCGTTTAACACACGGTATAAATGCCTTAATGCACGAGCTACATTTAACCATTAGTAACGAGCAAACCTTACGTAAAAAAACCCAAGAATTAGAAGCCAAATTTAGACTTATTTTTGAACAAGCCAGCGCAGGTATTTGTTTACTCGATAGCAAAAATATTATCACCACCTTTAACCCTGCATTTAAACATTACTTTACCGTGCCCGGCGAAAAAGAATTATCAACCTTGCACTTCCCTGAATTATTAAACAACGTTGATGAACTACAAAGCCTGCTGAAAGATATTCGCTTAGCTCATAACCCACCACAAACTACATTAGATGTAGAGTGTAAAGTTGGCTATAAAACGCTCTGGTTTCATTGCTTATTTGTTAGATTAACAGACCAAAGAGACACCAACCGAGGCCCACAACAAGAGCACTTAGTAGAAGTAATTTTACATGATGTAACCGAGCGCGCAGAACGCGAACTTAAAACCCGCTTTGAAGCCGATCACGACCCGCTAACCGGCTTATTAAACCGCCGCGCCGGTGAAAAGCGCCTGCAAAAAGCACTACGCGAATGCATAAATCATAATAAGCACTTAGTCCTTATGATGATTGATTTAGACAAATTTAAACCCATTAACGACACTTATGGGCACGAAGCCGGTGACAAAGTACTTATAGAAACTGCGCACAGATTTAAAACCCTATTTCACGAACAAAACGACATGTGTATCCGCCTAGGCGGTGACGAATTTATTGTTGCAAGGCTGGTAAATACATTCAATAAAGCAGCAACCTGTGAGCAAGCAACCGCCTTACTAAATGAACTACAACAACATGTTAGTATTTCAAACACTAAAACGTGCGTAGTGGGTGCAAGCATAGGTATTGCAGTAGCTCCTACTGATGGCACTGAACTTCATGAATTAATGCACAACGGTGATAAAACCCTTTATCACGTAAAAGAAACAGGCCGAGGAAAAGTCGCCTTTTACGACGATATAAAAAATTAGATAGCGTGAATGAGCATTTATATAGTAAATGCTATAGCGTTTTTATGGCTTTTAAATAATCTTTATTATAAAAATAAGCCGCTAAACCAAAATACGAAATAGCACCTAGATAAGCGATTGGAAAGTGGCTATATACGCTAAGGTAGATAAGCAATAATATAAAGAACAGGCTAATGCTAAAGCAAATCACTGCCAAAAGCCTGCCTAACCAAGATATAGATTGGGCTGCAATATTTAAAACAAACAAGACAATAGCGCCTAATATTACATACCCTAAAGTGTTTAAATCTTCTCCATGTACTAAACCGTCTTCGCTGTAGTACATCATGTAATGAGCAAGCGGAGTCAGTGCTAATAAAGCCCAGAAACCATAACTGCTCCACGTTGATGAAACAAAATAGTGACTACCAATGTTAGGCGCAGGAAACGATGCTTTATATCTATTTTGATTCATAAAAAGTGACCTTTCATTTAGTGAGTTCAGCTACTATAACTGCGCTTATTATTGTTTTTTATATAAATAATTACAACTTACCTCATTGACCACAAATAACCACACTAGTAAAAAGTGATAAATCAGCCCCCTAAACCCATATTTACAACCAAACCTTTAAAGTACATTGAACAATTAAGTTTTCAATTGATAGAATGCCAACCTACTTTTTTATCAAGAGATACAATGGCAAATTTCAATACTCATCTTAATACTGCAGTCATCATCACCGGCTTAAGTTCAGCCACTTTATTATCTGCAGGCCATATCGATTTAAACGGCGCACTTTGGTTATGGTTTTTAGGCTCTATTGGCGGCTTATTACCCGACATAGATTCAGATAACTCTACATCACTCGACACTATTTTTAACTTATTTGCACTCAGCGCCGTATTGCTGGTGCTGCATTACATAACCACCGAGCTTATTATTCACATTAGCTTTATCGAGTTAATTGTAGTGCCGCTGTTAGTGTACGGATTCATGAAATATATTATTAGACCCATTTTTGAATGGATCACGGTACATAGAGGCAGTTGCCACTCTTTACTGTTTTTATTGCTATGCGCGCTGTTAACAACCCAAGTAACATGGAAACTAAACGACCAAACAACCGCACAAGCCGCTACTTTTGCCTGGTTAACAGGTGGGTTTATTTTACTCGGCGGATTAATCCATTTATTACTCGATGAGCTTTACAGTGTAGATTTAAATAATGTCACCATTAAACGCTCTTTCGGCACCGCTTTAAAAATAGCTGACTTCGATAATAAATTAATTACCTTGGCATCGGTTATTGCCATTGCAGGTTTAATCTATATAGCCCCGCCTACAGAGCAAACTATTACCGCATTAAGTGATTGGTCTAAATTTAGGCTTTTATCTTAAAGTAAGTGGCTTTTTCAACGTCGCTTATGCCCATTGCCAAAATACATCTAAATGCCCTCTTAGTAATTTAAAAGTTAATTCACAAAGAGGGTAAAAGGCGCAGTGCTTTTAAAGGTTTAACAGCTTAACTCAAAGCAACTTTGCTAGTTTAAGTTTATAAAAGAGCCAAAGCTTGAGCCCATTTGTAATTAATTATTATTTTTATTGGTTTTAGTGAAATTTTTAAATCGCTTTGCCTGTCTTATAGTTTCAATATTTATATAAAAGTTTCAACGGTTTGATGTGTGCAAAACTACTGCATCTTTTAAAAGCGTTAAATATAAAATTATAAGAGGTCCCTAATGGAATTTACACAAAAACGCACCAACCTAATTGCAGCATCGTTATTATTGATATTGGCAATATCACAGGGTATTTATTCAGTTCTTTACAGTGCTGAAATTAGTTTTTCAAGGCAGGTGGCTTGGGGGCTAGAAGCACTGGTATTTACATTGCTCGTTGCCTTTGCAGGTTCTTCTATGGTGCAAGCAAAATACGCTCAACTAGGCTGGTCGGCTATCGCGTTTAGCGCAGCACTTAACATAGTGCAGGTAAGCGTTGGCCTTACATTGTTTTCTACATTTGGAAAAGTAGCGGGCACAGTAGAAGGCGCACAACCTTTAATTGGTGGCGTGGTTTCGTTGTCATTCATGATTTACTACGCAGCTAAATTATTATTAGGCTTAGCAGCACTTGTTTTTGGCCTATCATTTATCGCTAAAGGCGGTAAAGCAATTGGTAGTATTACAGCACTAGCAGGCGCAGTTGCAATGTTAGCCAATGGTATTTTAATTACCTTTGGCCGTGATGGATTCTTACCATCAGGTGTTGCTGGCGCATCCGGTATGATTGCAACATTACTTTTAGCAATCTGCTTATTTGGTCTTAACCGTAAACAAGACTAAGGCTTAATACCTTATAAGTAATTTGCTTATTTAATAAGTTATAAACATCGGCGTGTATTAGAGTACCTAATTCGCCGATGTTTTACGTTTAGAGTGATGAGATTTAAAGTGCTAGCCACCTCAATTAGTTATAGCTAATTCACAAAGAGGATTAGATGCGCTGCGCTTTTTGAGGGCTAATAGATTGAATCAAAATTTATATGATTAGACGCTCTCTTTGACTGAAAATGCTCAATCATTTTCTATAAATAACTTGGTGATATAATTTTTGCCGTTATCTTGGATATAATGTACTTCAACATAACCTCCATAAAAAATAACCTTATCGTTATATTTCCGGTTTGCAAAAAAATATGGCGCAGTTTGATAGTCATTATATTTAAAAAACACTCCTGATACTGAAAAACTCTGTGTTCGACTTGCTCCTTCTTTTTCTACTAATTTTTCTATTTCGCCTGTTACAACTCTCTGCTCATGCGATTTTATTTTAGCTATATATTGCATTTTTGAATATAAAGAAGCTGTAGAAGCAAGGTTGTAAATAATAAATATAAAAAATAAGACGAAGAAATTAAACTTAAAAAAACGTTTAATATGTAAATCGTATAATTTTTTGAGCTTCCCAATAAACATTAAACTAATAACTACAAAAAGCACATATGGCAAAAATTCAATGCTATTAAAGCTTATTGTTGTTTCGTAGTAAATTTTCATCATATGCACTTAAAATGTCTCAACTTTGACACGACTAAATCAAACACCAAGTTCAAAAAAAGGTAAAACTTTAAAGACCAATCCACAAAGAGGATTAGAGACGCTTCGCTTTTAGGGGTTATAACTAACTTAGATTAAAAGCTTTTAACAAACCCATCTTTTGATGTATGAAGTCAAGATTTGTTACAGCACAGTGTGTAAATACAGCCAGAAACTGGACTGACATTGGCTTTTTCTAATGGGTGCCTTGTTAATTTTCATTACTCATCGCTGTAATTAAGCTTTCAACAAACTCAAAACCACCATTGCGACTAAATAATAAAATAAAAAACGCGAGTAAAAATAAACGTAAACTAGATTTGAGCTTAGCAATAGCTAGTAAACGGTGCGTATTCATATTGCTATCAAATAATGAACTAGCAAAGACACTGATTAGAAATTTAAAATATGACAATTCTTTAGCAGTGCTATCTGCTAACCAAAAATGATTCAAAGCTTTAAATCCTACAACGAATCTTTGTACAGCTAATAAAAAAATAAGCATAGAACTACCAACAAGTAGCAAAATGGTATATCCATGTTCCAATGAAATTTGAGGCGTATTCATATATCCCTGTGCAAATTAACGCCCAAATAACGGGCTAAAAATTGTTGGCTAAAATGTTGTGGAACGAAAACAGCCAACTGTTTTTTATCGTTATTTATTAGCTTGTTATATGCCATCTTCTTCTGCGGCACGTTGCTTTATTTTTGGTAATTGTATATGAAAAGTTATATACACAATTACTAAAGGGAAAAAGCCAACCCAAGTTAAGTCATGGAATACCCAAAAATATGCAAACCAAGTTTGAATACCAATTAAAGTAAACAATTTCAGTAATCGAGGAAAAAGTAAAAGACTCCCCATACCTAAAACAGGAAAAGCGAATATACAATTCCCAGCCAGTGATAGCAGAAAATACCCAAAGCTTTCAGGAAACTCTAAACCAACAACAAATTTAGAATAAATGAGATCTGCGTAGAAAGGCAATAAGCCTAACAAAACAAAATGCGTTAAGAATTTTTCATCCTTTTTTATTTTATTATGTTGGCGGTTTCTCTCCGCTAATTTTTCGAGCGCATCCATTTCTGGAGATTCCTTTGCATATAACGCCCAATTAAGGTTTGAAGCACGCGACCACGACACTTAACTAGACCACCGTAAACACTAAGCTCAATCCAAACCGAAAATGCCAAGTGTGCTGAATCACTCTTAAATTGTTTGTTAAATGTAAATCAACCTTTGGCCAACCATCCAATAAAAGCAGCAACAACACCACCTAAAATGCTCAATAATGGATTAGATAGCCATCTATATTCCTTATTTTGTTCAATAGCTCTAGAATGAAGTTCAATGGCAGTCTGAATAAGAACGGTTATTTCTTCTCCACTAAGCGGCGTTCGTGAGATTCTTTTTTTCTCGTCATCATTCAGCGCTTTAAATTCTTGAAAACTCAAATCTCTTTGTTCATCAACATTATATCGTTTTCGATAGCTTCGCCTCCAAGCTAAAGAAACCTTTTTACCTTCTCCGTCAACACGAAAAAATTCTGGGTGCTCTTCAAATATCTTTTTCCAATAATCTGCATTATTTTCATCACCTGTAATTCTCATCGCCCAGCCAGCATAATCAAGCTTATAGAACCCATACTTACCCATAACTTGGATAGCTGAAATAACATTACCTAACCGGTTGTGATTTTTTAAATAGGGGGATTTCGACATTTACTAAATTATCTCCATTTACATATAACGCCCAATTAATGGGCAAAAATTTGTTGGCTAAAATTAGCGATGAAGGAGCAAAAGCCAACTGTTTTTTGTCCTTGTTGAATTGTTTGTTATAAGTTGATTAATTCAAGCCCATGTCATTTAATATCCATTTTAATTGAGGATCTTTGTTTGAAATATAGTCATCGATTGATACCCCTATATTAATATCCGGATATAACGCATCCTTAAGATCACTAGTGAAATGATATAGTCGTTTTGAATATGTCACCTCTAGATTGGAATTAGGTAGAATAAACTGCCCCATATCTTGATACCCTGAAGGTTTTGAACCTGTAGGCTCGCCAATTAATTGTGCGTTCAGTAATTGTGAAAACTGAGCTGCGTTACTCATTGCAGCTGAAAAAGTTACATTATCAATAAGAACATAAACTCCTGACTTCCAATCTATACTGTCAGCCAGCACGAGAAGTTGAGCCAACTTTAAGCCAACAAAAAAGTCTCCTCCATAATTGTCTCTAAGGTCAATTATTAACTTTTTAGATTTGTTTTTATTAATGAAAGATAATAAATCTTCGCCCAGTGATTCCATTTTTGAGATTGATGTATAACGGCGAAATTTAAAATAGACCACTTTCTTATCGTTTAACGACCCAAACCAAAGATTCTCGTTTAGTTTTTCCTCAATCGAAAATATGGAATTGTTTAGATAGGTTAGTTCGGCTGTGTACTCATTTGAGTGAGATGGTTCTAATTGCTGTTCAATTAGTTCTTTGCCTATTGTAAATGTGAACCGAGCTTGAAATGTATCGTTGATAATTCCCAGTCCATTAAGCAACTCGGCTTTTGGGATATATTGTGCGGCTCTTACTTGTGTTGAGTATTTGTTTTCAGAAAAAGGTGTTAATTGAGAAAATAAACGGTAGATTTCTTCTGCATTCATGCCGTTAATTTTCTCAAGTTTCGCACCAAGTAGATGCTTGAAATCCATGGTAGTTTTAATTACATAAAGCTCTCCATTTAGCACTTTTAACTGAATAGGAAAACTTTTTAAATTAGCCCCCCATAAAGGAAATGATGTATGCCCATCACCAATTTTGTGTGTCAACTTCATAAGTTCAATTAATAACTGATTTTCCGTTAAAGAGGATAGAGATCTTTTAAGTTGAGTCACCTCTTCATTAAAGCTTTGCTTAGAAATCGTATGGTAAAGATCTATATGTTCTTCAGACATCTTTTTAGAATAAAACTCCAGATCAGCTTTCCAGTTTTTAATCTCTACATCATTAACTGCGTAACAATGGAGTGAAAGCATTGATAATAATAGAACGGGAAATTTCACACGATATTCCTTTAGGCTTATAACAGCTTATTGAACCCCACTTTGGTGGTTTATAACACCCCAAAACGGCGCATATTACATTGTTTTATATTTACGCTAAATAACTCTACTAGTAACAACTAGCTACAAGAGTTATTCAATAGCCTTTGTTATTTAACCCCATAACGCCTTTTAATAATGTTATGGGACAAAACTCACGAGAATTAGGATGACACCCACTTCAATTCATTTAGACTTACACCCATCTTAATTTCAAAATTTAAGATGGGTGTCTTGCTGATTTTTTCTTTTTTATTAGCGTTTCTTCCGCCTAATAAAAGTACTCTTAACTAGATTAAGCTTTGATGTATGAAGTCAAGATTTGACCCCTTTAACTTTTTTATTCGTATATGCTTAGGATTTTATTTCTAATTTGGTCTGGAACTATATATGTTTCATCTGATATATGTTCTAAGGCTGAATATGGCTTGCCACCAAAACCTCTAGGCATTTCAAGCTCTTCTTCTATATCATTCACGAATGTTATAGAAGAGCCATATGTATCATTTATTACATCTTCAATTGCTTGAGAAGCAATATCAGCCGATGCTCTCGCTTCGTCACCTTTATGTGCTTGATGATCAATATCGTAGACTGCAACATATGGAATCTTAAACTTATTTAACAAGTTGCAATACATTGGAATATTATTTTTAGATCCACAATCAATCACTGAATAATCGTGTTTAAAGCACTCTAAGTTTTGAGCAATAAAAGGGATTACCGTTTTTTCAGTCGCGCCTTCAGCTAGGATTACTTTCTTAGCAAAAAACAACTCACTACGATCAGGGTTTATCCAATAACTCAGGTTAAAATCTTTTTTACCGTTACCAATAAATAATTCTTCATCACATTGGCATGCCTTAGTGCCTATCTCCACATTTTCTTTTTTGATTATACAAATCGATTTATACTTACTTAAATCAATTAACGAAGCTGAATGAGTACAAATAATAACTTGTGCTCCTACAGATTCAGATAGCGAGGATAGTGTTTCAAGTAAAGCTCTCTGAGCTTGTGGGTGCAAATATAACTCAGGCTCTTCAAGAATAAAGAACATTGACTGTGAAGAGGAACGACCACTACTTTCAACGTCATCTTGCTCACTTTTCAAAATATCAGCTAATGTTTTGATTAAAGCAAAGCTTAATGCTCTTTGTAATCCATTTCCTTTTCTGGAAATATCAGTTTTACAGCCATCATTTACCCAAACCTGCGTATTGGCTTTAAATACATCATCAACATTTGGTGGTAATACTTCTAATTCTACTTCAGACCCCCAACTAGCTAATTGTTGATTCAACTTAGTTTCAAACTCTCCAAGCTGGACTGGCCTCTGAGTATTTTGATTACCCTCTGTATTTTCTTTGTTTAATAAGCTAAACAAAGAAGCAACTGTTTCCTTAGCTTCTACCCAACCTGCATTATTTGCTGAAATATCAGATATAATTTTGCCGTATAATTTACTAAAAATACTACTGCTATTATTTGAATAATCTTCAGATGTAACTTTCACAGCTGGTATATAGAACACGTCACCAAAAATACCTTTAGCGACATTCTTAGCGCCCATAAAATTAGTGGTTTCTAAAATATAATTGAACTCAAGTTCAGTTTGATTTGCCTCTATGTATTGGTTTTGAGCCTGCTCCACTGCCGCTTTAGTGATTCTGCCACTTTCAGGGAGTAAATCATAAAATGCTAATCCCTCTGCTACGCTACGAGTTGTATAAGAGGAAGCATTTTCAGTTCTTAACCACTCTAAAGCAGGTGTTTGAGTGTATCCTTGATAAACAATTGAACCATTTCTTGTTGCAGTTCTTCTTACTTTTATTTTGTGATCTGTTGTTACATATTTAGCAAATGTTGACCGTTCACTTTCAACCAATGAATCGAATATTATTTCTACATATAGCTCATCTGATTCACCATTGAAATCCAAGTCATGAGGCTTTATTTCACCAAAAAAGAAAAGAATTGCATTCAAAACATTCGACTTACCATGGTTGTTTTGACCAATAAGTATCATCAAGTCTTGAAAAGTAATGTTCACGTTTTTGATTGAACGCCAATCTTTTATTTCTATTGTACTTATTTTCATAACACCTCAAAACTCGGAAAACATTGAAAAATATAACAGCTTATTGAACCCCACTTTGGTGGTTTATAACACCCCAAAACGGCGTATATTACGTTGCTTGAAAATCACACCAAACAACTCGTTTATAATCAGTGCTACTCAATAGCCTTTGTTATTTAACCCCAAAACACCTTTTAATAATGTTATGGGACAAACTGTACGTAACTGTATTTATATATAGTGAAGAGTAAAACCTATCTTCACTTAACCTTTTTACTAAAATGCTTATAACTACCCTAGCCGCTAAAACCTTGTATCGTTCTCACATGGGTCGCCATCTCTATCGCCATCCATTTTTGTGTTCGGGCAGTTATTTATAAAAAATACTGCCTCTGCACGTGAGGTCATTTGGCTACAGTGCTGCCTGCCATCGCAGGTAAAATTTTGCGTGTTTTTAGGAATAACGCTTTTTGGGTATTGTTCATCAAAAGTTGCTAAATCGGCGTTGGTAATAACAGGTGTTTGGCTATTAAATTGCTCGCTAGTTTTATAGTGGTTGTATTTATTTACTGCGACAAATCCAAGTACGGCGATAATGCTAATTGAGGCGACTTTACCTAAAAAGCTGTCGGTAAAATTAGATTTAGCAACACGATGATGGTTTGATTTTTTATGTATAACTTTAAGCGCAGCTACGCCTTCAATTCGGCAATTAACGGCTTTGGTTTTACCATCGGGCTGTTTAGCCACTTCAAAATAAATGGTGTCGCCCAATTTAGGCTTGCGGCTCATGTGTTTGAGCGCTGAAATGTGTATAAAGGTGTCGTGCTCTAGGGTGTCTGATTTAATAAAACCAAAGCCCTTTTCGTCATTCCACGCTTTTAACAATCCTTTGTTCATGTATTTACCTGTGCTGATTAAGCTGCGATTACGCAAATTCCATTTAAGTTAACACTTGTTAGTATACGTTCCTAAATTAGGACGATGCAACCAAACATTCATATTAGGTTAATTTAAATAGTTGGAAAAACACTTAAGCGTATGTGATGAATGATTAGCTGTTGGGTTTAAAAATATCAAATAATGACCTATTTTATTTTATAATTTACGGCCATTTGTCCTTTATTCTAGTATTGCTAACTTTAGCGAACTGATTAGCTTAACAGCCTGTTTACACTGGGTTTTGTTATTAGTTATTTCTATCTGAATTAAGCCGATTTAGTATGATTTTTCATTCGTTATTTACTTAATTTATCTATACAATCCTCACCTTATTTTTACGCACAGATTTCAAGTGATTATCGCATGCTACTAACCGTTGTTTATATTATTGGTATTACCGCAGAAGCCATGACCGGCGCACTTAGCGCAGGCAGAATGAAAATGGATTGGTTTGGTGTTGTACTGGTTGCCTGTGCTACGGCAATTGGTGGTGGCAGCGTGCGAGATATATTACTAGGCAATTACCCGCTTACCTGGGTACAGCACCCAGAATACCTGTTAATTACTTGCATAGCAGGCATTGTGACTACCTGGCTTGCTAAGTGGGTAGTTAAATTTAAAGGCATTTTTATGCGCTTAGATGCACTGGGCCTTGCGGCGTTTAGTATTATTGGCTGCCAAGTTGGGCTAAATATGGGGCTGCATTATGGTATTTGTGCAGTGGCGGCGGTTGTAACCGGTGTATTTGGTGGATTACTGCGAGATTTAATATGTCGCCAAGCACCGCTTGTATTACATAACGAGCTTTACGCGAGTGTATCGTTACTTGTTGCTTGCTTATACTTAGCGCTGCACCATTACAATATTGATGACAACATCAGCATTATTGTAAGCCTTGTTGCAGGCTATTTAATACGTATGGCGTCAATACGCTTTAAATGGCGCCTACCTACCTTTAGTTTATTAGAGCAACACGCTAAATAACTTAGGCTTTAATACAAATTAAGGCAGGTAAAAAGCCTGCCTTGGGTATTTTGTAGTGCATTACTTTAATGCCCACTTACATCACTTAACGCGGTTTTTAAGCCGCTATTATTTTGCTTAAGTACGCTAAAACTGCCATCGGTCTCTAGCACTACGGCGGCTACATCTTCTATGGCTAATATGCCCGCGCCACGAATAGCAGCGCGAATTTCTGATTTAGTTACCCGCTGCGACTTAAGTGCAGCCGTGCAGTATTCACCATCGCTCAATAACAACGTAGGCTCTGCTTTTACTAAAGCCGCAAATTTAGTTGAGCGCACGCTTAGCCACGTAATTAAGTATTGCAGCCCTATTAACACAACAAACGCGAATATGCCCTCAAGCAGTGCCACACTTTTTGAAATAATCACCGAAGCTAAAATAGAGCCCAGCGCAATGGTTACTATAAAGTCGAACACGTTCCATTTAGATAGCGTACGCTTGCCCGATACGCGCAGCCAAAACACCAGCGCTACATAACCCAGTACACCAATAATAAGTACGCGTAGTAAACCCTGCATATCATCAAAAAACATAATTGCTCCTTTTCTATTTTAACGCTTAATATAAGTGCTTGTTACTTGCTTACATTTTTTAATTTATTGCTTAACTGTAGTTGTTGCGAGTGTGTGTAATACTTTACCTATTTTCTCAGCAGCTGGGCAATTTGCTGCATTATGGCGCTCAGCTATATATGTAGGATCGTTGTAACTTAACCACACCTGCGATTGTACGTCTTGCCATACCAGTGCTTTTAGCGGTAAATCGATACCTATTGTTTGAGCGCACTGCATTAACGGTGTTCCGCCTTTTGGGTTTCCAAAAATAAGTACCTCTGTTGGGTTAGCGCTTTATTTACTTTTTTGGCGCCTGCAGCATGGTCGATGCGTGCAAATATAGTAAGGCCTTTGCTTTTGGCTAGCTGTTCAAACTTATTCATTGTGGCTTTAGCGCTTAACGGGCTTTTTACAGATATTACTCCATCAGCGGCATTCGCATTTGAAATTACAAAGAGTATTGCGAGTCCAAAAATACTGTTTAATGCTTTCATAGTGTCTCCGGTTATATATAAATGCTGAGCGTTATTGCCCTTTTATTTTTGCAGTGTACATATTTACTAGGTAGTTAAATTTAATAAATATTTTGGCTGATGGTTAAGTATTTCAATGTATAATAAATTTAAAGGGAGAAATACATGCACATTGGAATAATTGAAGATCATCAATTAGTACGTGACAGTTTTAAAAAACTATTAGAACTACAAGCCGACTGGGAAGTAATAATAGAAGCCTGCAATGTTGACCAAGCAATACTTGCCGTTGCACTTGAGCAACCCGATATATTTATTGTAGATATATCGCTTAATGAATCTCAAACTGGCCTTACTTTTTTAACCTACCTTAACGAAAATTTCCCTGAAATAAAAACAATTGTTGCCTCCATGCACGATTACGAACCTTATGTGAGTAATGCACTTCGTCTGGGTGCTCTTGGTTATGTGTCTAAGCGCTCTGCGTCGGAGGAGTTAATTGATGCAGTTAAATCGGTTGCATTGGGTAAACGCTATATAAGTGAAGACGTAAATTTTGCACTAAATACACAAAGCTCAGCTTTAACTATTTTAACTAACCGAGAACTGGAAGCTTTACCACTGTTAGCAAAAGGGTTAAATGCTAAGCAAATAGCGCAACAATTAGAAATAATGCCTAAAACAGCACACGTGCATAAGGCAAATATTTACAGCAAACTTAATGTAACCACTTCGTTTGAGCTGTTAAAACTAGCCATTGATGCGGGAGTAATTAAGCTAGATGAACTTACCTAGTGCACTCCCCGCTTTTAACTTTTCTGCTATCGCAGGTATTAAAGAAATTACAAAGCACCTTCTACTAGGTGGAATATATTTTGTTGCCTGTATTGCTGCTTTTTGGGTTGGGGCTAATTTAGAAACCGTTCCTGAGAGTAGCGCTATATTTATTCCCGCAGGGATAAAAATAGCTTTTTATTTACTTTCGCCAACACGCTACTGGGTTACTTTATGGGTATCGTCTCGTGCTTTGGCAGCTCACTTAGGGTATTTAGGTTCTGGTGTTTGGGAGTTTAATTTACTCCATGGTTTTTGGCAGGAGCTTTGTTTTTATGCTCTGGTGTATGTATTTAAACACAGCCGTTGGCCGCCCAGCATTAATAATAGCCTAGGTATACTTTCGTTAATTTTACTCTGTGTAGCAAGTACTTCAATAAAGTGGTTTTTGTTTTCAAGTGCATTCGAATTTACAAATATTCAGGTTGCTAAAGAGCTATTGCAGTATCAGTTAAATATGTGCCTGGGCGATATAACTGGCTCGTTGCTTATTGCGCCGTTTATTATGCTGATTCACTCTTTAAATCTTCCGTTAACGCGCCCTGCATTACTTAAAGTGACTAATTTAGCTTTAACATTAGCCATAGTTATATTTGTACTTATATTTGCATACTTACTTCGCCCCGATACCTACCCGTTACTTCGCCTTGCATCTTTATTACCTATTATTTGGTTTTCGTATCGGTTTGGTATTTTAGGCGCAATTACTAGCGCAACACTTATTAACGCTTTAATAATAGTTGAAGCAAGTATTACTCACGAACCTAGTAATACTTATATAAGCCAGCTATTTATTTTAGCCAATGCCATTACCAGTATGGTGTTAGGCGCGGCTATTACTGAGCTGAAACGTAAAAATGTAGAGTTAAAAAAAATTAACCGCGCACTCACTAAGCAGCTTGATCAAAACTCACGCCTTGCAGCTAAAATGGTTACCGTTCAAGAAAACGAACGAAAACACCTTTCACAAGAGTTGCACGATGAACTTGGCCAAAACTTAACAGCTTTAAAAACAGATTTAGCTATTTTGTCTCATATTAGTAATGAAAAAACACAAACCTTTGTTACAACATTAAAAAATAATGCAAATGCCATGTATGACTCTGTTTATCAGTTAATGCATTATCTTCGCCCACGAGAGCTTGACGAGCTAGGGCTTAAAAAAGCAATGATTCAGGGACGCTTAAAAAGCTTACTTTATCAGGCTAATATAAGTTACGAAGTAAGTTTTACACTAGAACAAGCGCTTTCTAAAGAGCATGAAATTGCTGTTTATAGAATTTGCCAAGAGGCAGTAACCAATTGTATTAAACATAGTAATGCTAACTCACTCTCTATAACTATTAAATCGAGCGAGCATTTTATTGAGTTAGAAATTAGTGATAACGGCGATAGTGTAAAGTTAACCGATAACACCGGACACTATGGCTTAGCTTTTATGCAAGAGCGCGCTATTGCGTTAGGGGGGAGTTTTGAAGTTATTAATAATGGCGGTTTTACTATTAAAGTAAAACTGCCAATAAAAGCTGATGACTAATTTAGTAAATTGATACTTGCTTGGTATAAAATTTTTGCCTTGGTTGATCATCGTATGCGTCGTCGGGGTTTACTTGTATTTCGACTTGGTTACCCACCAGCTGAAGTAATAATCCGGTTGCGATGTTGTTATTGCCTAATGTTGATTTTACCATCACCTTTTTGCCAATCGCTTCTTGCAACCTAGGTTTTGGTAAATTAAGGTTGGTTATAGGCCTTAACCCTTCAGCTTTTACAAATAAGTTTATACAGTGATATTTTGCTGCAGCGATTCTTTGTTCGTTAATTTTTGCTATATCAACATTATTTAAAAAGTGAATAATTGCCTGATTAGCATGAGTAAACTCACTTGATACATCGTCGAGTTCGCGCCCTGTTGCCCACTTTCTGGTAACTTGATACTGCCGAGAGGCTTTGCGGGTAAGTATTACTGTAGCGCCAGTCATTTTGCTAAACCACTGTATACAGTAGCTTGTGTCACTTTGGGTATTAAGTAATACACTCATGTTGCCAAATTCAGTTATATTTTCATCCATACAAATCATACTTAGTACCCTACGTCCTTGTTTAGTTATAGTTTATGAGTATTTATGTAATTAAAAATCATCCATTTTCCTAACCCATCTAGGAAAATGGCTTAGAAAAATAATGCGGTATATTTACTAACTTCTGCTTTATGGACGTAATCCGTTATAAATAGTGATGTATGCGAGGGAGTTTTTATTTAACTTAGAGTTGATTATGATGGTTTAAGCATTATATCTATGTTTTCGCCTCTTAATTTATACAAAGGATTACCATGTCTAGCTATAACGAATCTTCAGAGCAAATCGAACAAGCCACTAAAGGCTATGTGATGCAGCAAACTATGTTGCGTATTAAAGATCCCAAGCCGTCGCTCGAATTTTATCAAAATGTATTAGGTATGAAGCTATTAGGTAAGTATGACTTTCCTGAAATGAAGTTTACGTTGTACTTTTTAGGCTACGAGCCAGAGCAGCCGCAAGGTGATGATAAAACAAAAGCTAAATGGGTATTTGGTCGCCCTGCTTTAATTGAGCTTACCCATAACTGGGGTACAGAAGACGACGATAGCTTTGAGGGTTACCACAGTGGCAACCAAGAGCCTAAAGGCTTTGGTCACATTGGTATTAGCGTACCGGATGTATACGCAGCCAGTGAGCGTTTTGCAAAGTACGATGTAGAATTTGTTAAAAAGCCAGACGATGGTTCAATGAAGGGCTTAGCATTTATAAAAGACCCTGACGGCTACTGGATAGAAATACTCTCACCAGAGGGAATTACCGATATTATTTTTGGTAAATAACCCGTTTACTAAATACTAAAAAGCCAGCAAATAAGCTGGCTTTTGTGTTTTTAAATAAACAATTACTTATAAGTAAAAGTAACTTCATCCATTTTAGCTAAAACACCTGAATCAGACTTAGAAAAAGTAACTTTATCAGTTACTGCAGTAATATTATTAAAGGTTATGACTACTTCACCTTCCATTACTGTATCGCCATTATTAAAGCTTACATTGTTTGATGTGGTCTGAAATTTATTTTTATCGTCAAATGAAAGGTGTACATCACCTAAGTATGTTTGGGTTTTACTATCCGAAGAGAAAACTTGTTTGTTTGCTGTAATTACATGCTGATTAGCTAAAACAACACTTGGTAAAGCAATTGCAACAACGGCTAATACTTTAAGTAACTTCATATTTATTTCCTTATATTAGAGAACTTATAACAAATAAAAAATTAGTGAGTATTTTTCGTACTCCACATTAAGTTTGCATAAAAGGTACTAAATAGCAAGTATTAACAAAAAAGCCAGCGGTTAAGCTGGCTTTGTATATGTACTAATTTACGTAATTATTTACGTAGTGCGTCTATTCGCGCATCAAGCGGCGGGTGAGATGAAAACAGCTCAGCCATACCTTTACCACTTGCAATACCAAAGGCCATCATAGAGCCTTGTAATTGCGATGGGTGGTTTTGCTTTAGTCGCTCAAGGGCAGAGCGCATTTTGTCTGCCCCTACCAATTTAGCTGCGCCGCTGTCGGCTGTAAATTCGCGCTTACGGCTGTAACTAGCAACCACTATGCTTGCAAGTACACCAAATAATACTTGGAATAGCATGTCGAATAAAAAGTAAGACCAGCTGCTACCGCCCTCTTCTTCGTCGCCACTTAAAAAGTTATCTACTATGCCTGCCAGTACTTTTGCGGCAAATATTACAAAGGTATTTACCACGCCTTGTATTAGCGTAAGCGTTACCATGTCGCCGTTAGCTACGTGCGATACTTCGTGGGCAAGTACCGCCTCAGCTTGGTCTTGGCTCATGTTATGTAATAAGCCTGAGCTTACCGCCACCAGCGAGTTGTTTTTACTTGGGCCGGTTGCAAAGGCGTTCATTTCTGGGCTGTCGTAAATTGCCACTTCAGGCATTTTTATACCTGCTTTTTGTGCCTGTGCAGATACTGTTTGTACAAGCCAATGCTCGGTTTCATTACGTGGTTGGGTAATTACTTGTGCACCCGTTGATTTTTTAGCAATCCACTTAGACATAAATAACGAAATAAACGAGCCACCAAAACCAAACACAGTAGCAATTAGTAAAATTCCGCCAAGGCTACGATGGCTTAAGCCCAGCGCGCTCATTATTATTGAAAGCACTACACCTAATACCAACATAACCGCTAGGTTAGTTAATAAAAACAGAAATATACGTTTCATATTGTCCTCACAAAAATAGGTTTGATCACTAAGCCATTTACGAATTTTAAATTAAATCAGCTAAAAGTAATCACTGCGCTATGACACACTATGTCATAGCGTTAGCGCTATTCTGTGACAAACTATGTCGTAACGCAAGGGTTATTTATGCGTTTATAAATAAATATTTTTGGGGTGTTTAGAAGCATGAAATTATATAGCCTTGTTGTTAGTTAATAATAACAGCAAGCCTTAAATCGCTTTTTAAACAGATGGTTAGGAGGTTTAATTTTAGGTGGTTTTGTTTATACCATTATTAATATTTGCCATAGCCACAGGGAACCCTCGCTCTTTTGCAAGTACTTGTGCAATTTTGCTTATGTCTTCATTACAGTTGCGCTCAAGATACGCCCATTGATGGTTATTACGGTGATAATTAATATCGTGCTCGCCACTTATAAAGCCTAACTTTGTAAATTCCGCTACTATTTCGTCGGCTGCAATAAGCGTAGATGACGCTTTTACGTTTTCGGCGCGAGCATAGCTAATATGCGAATATAAGCTAACATCAGCTACCCGCAATGTGTCGTCTTCTCCTGGGATTTGTTGCCCACCAAATAATGCATTGTTTTGCGTATCTGCATTATTAAATGCCGGTACAAACTCGGCAACAAAATCTATTGCTTTTTGGCTTCGTGCTTTAAGTGCAGTTTCATCCCAACCTTCGCTTATGTACTCTAAATATTTGCTAGGTAGTTGAGGTTGGGCGCTATTGCTGCTTGTTTCTACAAGACCATCGTTAAATAAAGTTATTGCGTTGGTCATACCATGTATTTGAAAATACCCATCCGGATAAGGCGTTAACTGCGCCATACCTTCGGGCGTACCGCGGTTACCGTAAATAATAATTTCGGGTATTAGCCCACCTGCGCCCTGCCAATGTGTAATATACGAGGCTTTAAATTCGACCATACGTTTGGCATCAACCCCTACCATGTCATCAACAATACCGGTTTGAAACCCGCAGGCATTAATAAGGTAGTCAACCTCTGTTGTTTGCGTGGTATTGCTTTGTGCTTTTTGGTATTCAATTTGCCAGGTTGGTGATTGGGTTTTGCCATTAGTGCTATTAACTTGGCTGACCTGTTTTACCTCTGTGCTGGTAAGTACGTTAGCGTGTTCATACTGTGCTAGTGCAAGTTGAGCACTGGCCGACAATCTAAATATGTTCCAACCATATTCTTGAGCAACAATGATTGGGTATTTAATTTTTTTTAAATTTAGATGCTTGGCAACGGGGATCATCCACTCATCAAGTGTTTTAGGCTCTGCTATTTGATCTTTATGTGAAAGGGCGATCATTTGCTCATAACTATAAAGCTGGTAGTAATTATCCGGCTCACCAAGCACTTGGTTGTTAGGATCTTGCTCAACTAACTCTTTATACGCATTGGTTATTTTATTTAACCTTGGTAGTAAATCATCGGGTGAGTCGTCATCGCGCGTTGGCACAGCAAATACTGTTGGGCGTACGTCTATGGTGTAAGGGTATAACCTTAAAATATCAATGCATTGTTTAAGTAAGTCTATGCAGTCTTCGTCGGGTATCTCTCGGTATAAATTCCCCCCTGCGTGCAAGTGGCACATAGGTGGGCCATCTATTAATGACTTTTTTTTCTCAAAAACAGTCGTGTGAATACCTAATGCCGCTAAGCGAATTGCTATTGTTGCCCCTGCAGTACCCCCACCTAAAATACCCACACGGGTTTTAGGCAAAGCACTTTTAAGTACGTCTGGCTCGGCCTTTACGTGCGTATTTTGAGCGTAATTTTCAATAAATGGGTGGGTCATGGTGGATGTTATTTCCTTAGTAACAATAGCAACTTGGTTATAAATGTAATATGCGTACTAAGAGAGATTATTTCAAGGCTGAAACGAAATATTAAGCTTATGTATTTTATACAAAAGCTGCTTTGTATTTTACAAAGCAGTTTTTTAACTTTTAAGAATTTAAATCGAGAGTATTGAGTAAGCTTTTGTATATTTGTAGTTTTGGTGTTTGCTCGCTGTAAGGGCTTATTGCAAGAATAGGAAATGGTAAACGTGATTTAAGCGAATCAAGGTTAGCTTGGTATTCGTCCATGTTTGGGTCTACTTGGTTTGCAACCCACCCTACACAGTTAATACCTAAATTTTGCATATGGGCGGCTGTAAGTAAGGCATGGTTTAAGCAGCCTAGCTTCATGCCTACCACTAAAATTACGGGCAGTTGCTCTGCTTTAACCCAATCGTATAAATAATCGGTGTTATTAATAGGTAATGCCCAGCCACCAGCGCCTTCGGTTAGGTGATAATCAGCACCTTGCTGTTTAAGCGTAGAGTACGCAGCGCTTAGCTTATCAAGCGTAATGGTTACGCCTACTTGTTTTGCTGCTATATGCGGTGCAATTGGCGGCGCAAATGCAAATGGGTTTATTACATCGTACTTGGCGCTTACCGTTGCGCTTTCCATAAGCATAAGCGCATCAGCGTTTACTAGCTGATCAAATGCCATTTCGCAGCCTGCAGCAAGCGGTTTAAAGCCAATAGCTGGTTTTTTATGTTGGGCAAGTAGCTTTAATAGCAAACTAGTAACGTGGGTTTTGCCGGCGTCGGTGTCGGTGCCGGTAATAAAAAATTCTTTCATTGCTTAACCTTGGTATTTTAATCGTGCGCTATTTAAATTTTATGATTGGTTTTTGTAGTGATAACAATACCACATGGTACGACACACACGCTTTATTGTTTATAAGCGGATACGCATTACACACTTTTTGCAGTGCCGATTTAGTTAATAACCCTTGGCGTGTATTAGTATGGTTTTGCGTAGTAGCACCAATAGCTTTAATTGATTTAATGGCTTTTAAAGGCGTTGAGTAGCAATCGGTATAAACCTTTTTTTGCAAGCTATTTATCACAAACCCTGCTTTTTGGACTGATTGGTTTATATAGGTATGTGTATTAAATGAGTTTATATGGCTGCTGTTATCAAGCGCAGTAAAGGCTGTTTTTATTTCATTAAGTGACCCCTCAACCACAGTGCTTATATACGCCTGCCCGCCTAGTTTTAAAACACGATAAAGTGATTGCATTAACAATTCAAAATTAGCAGACCACTGCACAGCAAAGTTACTAAATAGGGCATCTACACTGTTTGCTTGTAGCGGTAGGTTATCCATATCGGCGCAAATACGAGGTGTGTTTAATGTGCTGCTTTTTAGCATATTTAAGCTTAAATCTATGGCAAATACCTGCCCAAACTCGTTTTGCAGCGTGTGTGTATTAACAAGCGGGCCTGCACCTAAATCTACACACAGTTTGTTTTTATTTTGTGGGTTTGCACTTAATAATTTGAATAAGTCGTTTGCTGCGAGCTTTTGTACATTAGCATGGTTGTTGTATTGATCTGCCACTTTTGAAAACTTAGTTTGCGCTGCTTTTTTTAGTGACTTATTGGCAGGATGTTTAGTTATACCGCTCGCCGTATTTGCAATTGGTTTTATGTTTTGAGGTACTTTATGCTCAACTAGCTCAGTTATACGCTCAGCTTGCTTTTGTGTATTAGTTAATGCGCGTGCAATCATGCTATTGCACCTTTTAAATGTTTAATTAGCGTTGTTATATCGGCTTGTGTATGTGCAGCGGTTAACGTAATTCGTAAGCGAGCGGTATTATGTGCAACCGTGGGTGGGCGAATTGCCGTAAGCCAAATACCGTGCTTTTTTAGTTGCTCAGCAGCTTTTAGTGTTTGCTCAGCGCAGCCAAGTACGATGGGTTGAATTGCTGTGGTTGACTCCATAACCGCAATGTTATGCGTTTTAGCAAGCTGTTTAAAAAAAGCAATATTACTATTAAGTTGCTCGCGTTTACTGTTTGCCGTTTTAATTGCTTTTAAACGGATAAGTGTAAGGCTTGCCATAAGCGGCGACATAGCGGTTGAATACGTGTAATCGCGGTTATATTGCAGCATGTAATTTATGAGCTCTTTACTTGCTAATACACACGCCCCGCTACTTGCTACGGCTTTACCAAAGGTAATAACCAGTATTTCGGGAAGCGCTAACCCTTCATCTAATAATGCTTCGCAACTACCTAAGCCCGTTTTACCTAAAGCGCCAAAGCCGTGGGCGTCGTCTATCATAAGCCAGGCATTATGTTGCTTTGCCAACGTAAGTAACTTTTTTAATGGCGCAGTATCGCCATCCATCGAAAACACCCCTTCGCTTATAATAAGCTTGTTTTGAACTTTTGATTTTTCGAGCCGTGAGCGTAAATGGTTTAAATCGTTATGATTAAAGCGCACTAATGCGGCGTTAGAATGCATTGCTCCGTCAATTAAGCTGGCATGATTTAACTTATCTTGAAAAATAGCACTATTTTGCGCGGCGGTTTTATCTTGAAACAGCGCTTTTATTACACTGCTGTTTGCACTAAAGCCTGAGTTAAATAGCATACCTGCGCTATAGCCAAATTGCTCACATAAGTACTGTTCAAGCTGTTGTTGCTGCGCTTGATAACCTGTAACTAATGGCGAGCTGTGGCTACCCAGTGTTTGGCTTTGCTCAAGGTTTAATGCGCTATCACCAAATCCTAAGTAATCATTGCTCGCAAAGTTAAGGTAGGTTACGTCATTTACTGTAATGGTACGGGCTGTAGCGCTTTGTACAATATGGCGATTACGTAATAACGCATCTTGCTGGCGCGCTTGAAGATGCGTATTTATAAATTCAAATGGCATGCGTTTAAACTTAAGCTTCGTAAAACAGTTCTGACGTTGCTTTATCAGCCACTTGCGAAGAAAGAGACGCTGCTACGGCTTCGTCTGAATAATCTTCGCGAGTTTCTGGATTCATACCTAATTTTTTAATGAGGTTCATGTCGGCATCGGCTTCTGGGTTTTCGGTTGTTAGAAGCTTATCGCCATAAAAGATTGAGTTTGCGCCTGCAAAAAAGCACATTGATTGCATTTGCTCGTTCATGGCGTTGCGCCCTGCCGATAAACGCACATAGCTGTGTGGCATCATAATACGGGCTGTGGCTATGGTACGTATAAATTCAAAGTGGTCTAAATCGTCAACGTTTTCAAGCGGTGTGCCTTTTACTTTTACCAGCATATTAATGGGTACGCTTTCGGGTTGTTGTGGCAAGTTAGCTAATTGCATTAATAAACCAAAACGGTCGCTTGCTTGCTCGCCCATACCAACTATACCGCCTGAGCAAACCTTCATGCCTGCATCACGTACATGATCTATGGTGTTTAATCTGTCTTGAAAAGTGCGAGTTGATATTATTTGCTCGTAGTACTCAGGTGAGGTGTCGAGGTTATGATTGTAGTAATCAAGCCCTGCACTGCTTAGCTCGTGAGCTTTTTCGTTGCTAAGTTTACCAAGGGTCATACAGGTTTCTAGGCCAAGCTCTTTTACTTCTTTAACCATTTGCGAAATGTATGGCATGTCTCTGTCTTTTGGATCTGACCAAGCTGCACCCATACAAAAACGTGTAGCGCCTTTTTGTTTAGCAAGGCGTGCTTGCTCTACTACTTTTTCAACTTCTATTAGGCGTTCGCGTTCTAGGTCGGTTTTATAGTGCCCCGATTGCGGGCAATATTTACAGTCTTCTGGGCAAGCGCCTGTTTTAATTGATAACAAAGTAGATATTTGTACTTCATTAGGATTAAAATTAGCACGGTGAACCGACGCCGCTTTAAAGAGTAAATCGTTAAATGGCATCTCAAATAATGCTTTAACTTGTGCGTGGGTCCAATCGTGGCGAACAGGTGCAAATTCCATAGTAGTCTCTTATTTTTCTCAGTGGTGATGTTGGCTTAGTCTACGTCTTGAAGTACCATTGTCAACGAAACCCACCAAGCTAAAGTTTACATATGAACAAAAAACAAACGGTTGACCTTGATTTTGATCGTGAGCACATTTGGCACCCATATACGTCTATGACTCAGCCAATTCCGGTTTACCCTGTTACCCATGCAAATCATAATTTAATTCACCTAGAAACCGGCGAGCAACTTATAGATGGCATGGCCTCATGGTGGAGCGCCATTCATGGCTATAATCACCCTACTTTAAACGCGGCCATGGTTGAGCAAATAAATAGCATGAGCCACATAATGTTTGGTGGCATTACCCATAACAGCGCGGTTGAGCTGTGTAAAAAGCTTGTTGCTATTACCCCTGAAAATTTAACCAAAGTATTTTTAGCCGATAGCGGCTCGGTTAGTGTAGAAGTCGCTATTAAAATGGCCCTGCAATATTGGCTAAGCCAAGGCATTACCACTAAACAAAAACTAATGACCCCGTATAAGGGTTACCATGGCGATACATTTGCCGCCATGAGTGTATGCGACCCCGTTAACTCAATGCACAGCTTATACAGCGGCTTTTTACCAGAGCATATATTTGTGCCTGCGCCAGTGAGTCAATTTGGAAGCAATTTTAACCAAGCAGAAGCCCAAATACTTGAGCAATACTTTAAAACTCACCACAACCAAGTAGCCGCCTTTATTATTGAGCCCATAGTACAAAATGCAGGTGGTATGAACTTTTATCACCCCGATTACTTAGCCTGCGTACGCACACTTTGCAGCCAATATAATGTACTACTGATTTGCGACGAAATAGCCACAGGATTTGGCCGCACGGGTAAATTATTTGCGGTTGAGCACGCTGACATTGAGCCCGACATTTTATGTATAGGTAAAGCCCTTACCGGCGGCTCAATGACGCTTTCGGCAACGCTTACTAGCGAAAAAATAGCAACAGGTATTAGCGAAGGCGAAGCCGGTGTTTTGATGCACGGACCTACATTTATGGGTAACCCACTCGCCTGCGCGGTGGCGTGCGCGAGTATAGATTTACTACTAAATAAAAACTGGCAACACCGTATTAGCGATATAAACACCCAATTACAACAACTTAATAAGTGCCGTGAACTTGATGATGTAGCTGATGTACGCACATTAGGCGCAATAGGTGTAGTAGAGCTAAACGATGCTGCGGGCAGCGTTGATATAGCTAAAATTCAAGCCTACTTTGTTGAGCAAGGCGTGTGGATTCGCCCCTTTGGTAAACTTATTTACCTCATGCCTCCGTATATAAGTGACGCAAACAGCATTAAAACACTGTGCGATGCGATTTATAATGCAATTAAAGGTAAACATTTCGCTTAATTACTGCGCTTGTTAAACTTTAAACTGTGTTTACTCGTAACTAAGCGCTGTATTTAGTGTTTTTATCTATTTAGCCAGTTTGTGGTTATTGATCTCGCTGATCAATACGGATATGATAATGTCTATCATTTACAATTACCTTTATGGACTCTTCTGCAATGAATTTATTATTTAAACCAGCTAAAACCTTAGGTGCAAGCCTTTTACTTGCTTCAGCTTTTATGGCGCAGCCAGTACTTGCTAATGGCCCAATTGGTGAGCATGTAAATCACCTTCAAGCTAATCTAAAAAGTTACGCTGAAGAAGTGGAATGGATGGTAGGCAAAGTGGATACCATGGTAAGCGACTACGATAAAAAAGGCGCTAAAGCGGTTAAAACTGACGATTTAATTGAATACTGGGAGTCTGTTAAGTTCCACAGCGCAATTGAAACAAACTACGTACCTGTTTACGCATCTATTTGGCAAGGTATATATGGCGTAAAAATGGCCATCGAAAATGGTAAACCTGCTGCAGAAGTACGCAAAGAGCAAGAAGCGATGAACATAGCCTTGTGGCAAGGCCTTGGTGCTGTTAAGCTTGCCGCAAAATTCCAGCAAAAAGGCTTGTTAGAAAGCGTTAAAGCAACGGCTACAGAAGAAATGACACAAAGTGCAACAATTGATGAAATTAAGCACAAGCTAGACCGTGTAGTAGCAAAATTTGCTGAGCGTTTACAAGACGAAGCCACCAACATTGTTCACGATACTTACCTACACCTATTTGAAGGCGTAGAAGGTACACTTATCGAACAAGATGCCAACTTAGTTGAAGTGCTGGAAAAAGACTTTAACGTAACACTGCCACAAGCAATTAAAAATGGTAAAAGCGTAGATGACGTACGCAATGTGGTAAGTGATATGCAAACCAAATTAGACCGCGCTAAAACGCTTATAGAAAAAGCAGAGAAGTCGCGTAAGGATGTATTTTAAGTGAAGCGTAGGACCTTTATACAAGGCCTAGCTGCGTTAGGGGTTGTTGGCTCATTGCCACTTCCTCTTTCTCGCGCACTAGCTGCCAATATAGCAAACCCTGTTTCTGTTGATGATTTACCAAAGCTTAAAGGTGAACTCACCTTATATTTAGGCCGTGGTGAAGGCGGTTTATACGAAAACGTATTACAAGCTATTCAAAAAAGAAATCCAGACTTTAAGTTAGGCATACGCCGAGGTCCAACTGCTGCACTCGCTAATACCATTGTTGCCGAAGCTAAAGCCGGCGTTAAACGCGCTGATATATTTTGGGCTGTAGATTCTGGCGCTATTGGTTTAGTAACCGACTCTGGGCTTGCTCAAAAAATTCCTACTGATTTATCTGAGCAATTACAGCCGCAATTTAGATACAAAGAATGGGCTCCTGTAACTGGGCGCATTAGAACATTGCCTTACAACACGTCGCGTTTAACGAAAGAGCAAATTCCTACAAGCATTATGGAAATTGCCGATAGCGATTTAAGCATTGGCTGGGCGCCGGCTTATGCGTCTTTTCAATCCTTTGTAACCGCAATGAGAATTTTAGAAGGCGATGACAAAACCGCTAAATGGCTTAAAAAAGTTCAAAAACGCTCTAAAACCTACGCCGGTGAACTGGGTGTAGTTATGGGTGTTGAACGCGGTGAAGTAGATATTGGTTTTGCTAATCACTATTACACTCTTCGCCTTAAATCAGGCAAACCGGATGCAAAACTCGATTTAGCCTTTACTCAAAACGATGCAGGCTGTTTAGTTAATGCATCGGGCGTACTTGCCTTGAATGAGGATCCACTTGCTACTAACTTTATGCGTTATTTACTTAGTAAAGAAGTACAAGGTTATTTAGCAACTGAAGCGTACGAAATTCCGCTTATAAATAACATTAGCCAACCCGATGGATTACCATCGCTCGCTAATATTTCACCGCCGAAGATAGATTTAACCCAATTGGCAGATTTACGACCTACCATCGATTTGATGAGAAATAACGGCGTTTTATAATGCGACTACCCGCTTCTTACCCAATGGCGCTGCTTGCAGCGCTCATTACGCTTACCCCTGTTTTTATATTAATGGTACTTGCAAGCGATGCTAGTACCGTTTTTGATAGCCATAATTTAAAAATTTTAGGAAACACCCTATCGTTAATGGGCTTAACTGTTTTAGGTTCTATTTTAATTGGTGTGCCTTTAGCGTTTATTAGTGCCTATGTGCACTTACCCTTTAAAAAATTATGGCTGGTATTTTTTGCAGCGCCACTTGCTGTACCCAGCTATATAGGTGCATTTACTTTGTACGCGGCCTTTGGCCCTGGCGGCGAAATTAATACAGTGACCGGCATAGAAACCCCTTCTATGTATGGGTTAACTGGCGCTGCCATTGTAATGACTTTGTATACCTTCCCTTTTGTAATGATGACCACCCGCTCATCGCTTTTAAGCTTAGATGCCAGCATGGTCAACGCAGCGCGTACTTTAGGTATGTCGATGACACAAAGCGTGTTTAAAGTAATATTACCCCGTGTAGTTAATGGTATTGCGGCAGGTTCTTTATTAGTTGCGCTTTACACCCTCTCTGATTTTGGTACTCCGGCGATGATGCGCCTAGATACCTTTACCCGTGTTATATACGTAGAATACAACGCCTTTGCGTTAGGCCGAGCAGCAATGCTTTCGCTGCAACTAATGGTTATTGTTGGCTTTTTATTATTAATAGAATCACAAATAAAAACAGCCAGTGAAAAACAAGGTCGTCCGCTAATTTTATTTCCTAGCAAGTGGCAGTTAAGTGCTATGTTTGTGGCCTTTGCGCCGGTGTTATTGTTAGCCATTGGTTTGCCTCTAGCTATTTTTACACTGTGGTTAGGGCGTGATGGTTTTAGCTCGTTCGATTTTAATATTGCTTGGAACTCAGCTTATGCATCAGCAATTGCCGCTGTGGTTGCCGTAATTGTAGCCGTCCCAGTTGCTCATGCAGCCCTTAGTGGTAAAGCCGGTAAAGTAATGGAGCGCGTGACTTATTTTGGTTTTGGTATTCCGGGTATAGTAATGGGTACTGCTTTGGTTTATGGCGGCTTACAATTACCGTTTTTATATCAAACGTTAGGGCTTTTAATTATTGCATATATGCTGCGTTTTTTACCGCTTGCGGTAGGCTCTGTTCGTACTAGCACAGAACACTTAGATCCTAGTTTAATTAAATCTGCCAGAGTACTAGGCGCAAGCCCACGTGAAGCCTTCACGCGTATTACATTACCGCTGACTATGCGCGGTATAATAGCAGGTGCAGCACTTGTGTTTTTAGAGTCTATGCGTGAACTTGAAGCCACTCTTTTACTTGGCCCTACAGGCTTTGAAACACTTTCAACCTACTTATGGCGTGTTTACGAAGCAGGTTATTTTGGCCGCGCTGCAATACCTGGTTTATTGTTAGTAGTGATTTCTGCGTGCGCGTTAGCTATTATGCTCACTGGCGAAAAACGCAATCAGTTAGAACATTAAGGATTTAATAACAATGCTATCTGTAAGTCAGTTGTCTATAGATTATGGCAGTAACCGTGTAGTCAGCGATTTAAACCTATCGCTTGAACAAAGTGAAATCCTTATGCTTGTCGGCCCTACAGGCTGTGGTAAGAGCACAATTTTACAAGCACTTGCTGGGCTTTTACCTATCAGCGAAGGCGAAATAAACGTGGGTAAATGGCGTGCTACGCCTAAATTAACGGTACCACCTGAAAAACGCAGTGTTGGTATGGTGTTTCAAGACTTTGCATTATTTCCGCATTTAACGGTTGAGCAAAACATTTGCTTTAGATTAAAAAATACAGCGCCTGCAGAGCGCTGGATAAAACTATTGGGTCTTGACGAATTTAGAAATAAAAAACCTGCTACGCTTTCGGGCGGTCAAAAGCAGCGTGTTGCCCTAGCCCGAACTCTTGCACACGAGCCAGACTTTGTTTTACTTGATGAGCCATTGTCTAACCTAGATGCTGCACTAAAAGATATGCTGCGCTGGGATATTAGAAACGCACTTAAAGATGCCGGTGTTCCTGCAATTTGGGTAACGCACGATCAAGAAGAAGCGCTTTCTGTTGGTGATCGTGTTGGTGTTTTAAAAGCGGGTAAAATTCAGCAAATAGATACACCTGAGCGCTGCTTTAGTATTCCTAACAATCGTTTTGTTGCTCGTTTTTTAGGTGAAGCTAGCTTTATTGCCGGTAAATTTGAAAACGGACAAGCCACTACAGCTATAGGCAACGCACCAGCTCAAGGCGTTGACTGCGAAAGCGGCGATGTTGATGTACTGCTTCGCCCTGATGACGTATTACTTGTACAAAGTAGTGTTGGTAATAATGGTGAAGTTGTATGGGTACGCTTTGAAGGTGGCAGCCGATTATGTGCTGTAAAACTTGCGTGTTCTACTGTTGTAACCAGCCGTGTTAGCCATGAGGTTGTAGTAAACCCTGGCGATGAAGTACATGTATCGCTAAGTACATCGCATCCACTTGCGGTTTATACAAAAGCTAACTAGTAGCGCTTAAAAACTAAAAAAGCCCATATGTATGGGCTTTTTAAATTAAAACGTTAACGCAAATCACCACTCAAACATGTACGCCATTTTACTTATGGTTTTAAGCGGCACATTATGTGAGTTACGCTTAGCGTATAAATGCTGCATTGATTTGTCTTTCACTTCACCCACAATCACTTCTTTTACTTGATACCCTAAAGCAACAGCAGCTTGTGAATACGCAATAAATTCCCACTTTTTAATATTAGTGTTATCAACTATGACTAATGGAATGTTTTGTGCGAGTGCATTAATAAAACGAGCCAAGTTTAAATTATGATATTGCGAGAGCCTAAATTTATCGAAGTGATATTCGCCTTGCTCATTTATGAAGTAGTCGTCGGTTGAACAAATTAGATATTGGCTTTCGTCAACACCACCTAGTTCGTCTGCAAGGTTTTGCGCGTAATAAGACTTACCGCTTCCTGGTAGTCCTCGTAAAATAAAAACTTGTTTCATGGCATCCGTTTCTAAGTAAAAGGCAACGTTAAAGAGTTTAAAAACTTATAATGCCACAAAATCGTTAAATTTCAGAGCATCAAATTACAAACTTGATCATTTTTGCTTTAAAAATGGCTAAAAATAAAGCGCATTGATAAAAACTTTTAAAGAGTTGCCCACAATAGTTTTTTTATTTGAGTTAACTAGGTAAGATACAGGGTTCAAGTGCAGCAACGTTTATGCAATTAATGCCAATGTGCTGCGCACAGTTAAATAAATAAAGTTAGGCAACTTATATCATTGGAGTGAAGATGAGCCATTTAGCGATTTCAGAGCTATTAAAAGGCAACGTTGCGGTAGACAGCCAAGTTACAATTAAAGGCTGGATCCGTACTCGCCGCGATTCAAAAGCAGGAATATCATTTTTAGCCGTTCATGACGGTTCGTGTTTTGATCCTATTCAAGCGGTAGTTCCTAATTCACTGAATAATTATGATGAAGTTACTAGCTTAACAGCCGGTTGTTCTGTATCGGTTACTGGTGTTTTAGTTCAATCTGCTGGCCAAGGTCAATCATTTGAAATTCAAGCTAATTCTGTAACAGTTTTAGGTTGGGTAGAAAACCCAGATTCTTACCCAATGTCGGCAAAACGCCACAGCATTGAGTACTTACGTGAGCACGCTCACCTTCGCCCTCGCACAAATATGATTGGCGCAGTAACACGTGTACGTAACTGTTTAGCACAAGCTATTCACCGTTTTTATCACGAACAAGGTTTTTACTGGATCAGCACACCTATTATCACAGCAAGTGACTGTGAAGGCGCTGGCGAAATGTTCCG
This sequence comes from Pseudoalteromonas sp. S3178, assembly GCF_005886985.1. Classification (NCBI taxonomy): domain Bacteria; kingdom Pseudomonadati; phylum Pseudomonadota; class Gammaproteobacteria; order Alteromonadales; family Pseudoalteromonadaceae; genus Pseudoalteromonas; species Pseudoalteromonas sp. S3178. The sequence goes on from NZ_PNCW01000027.1 coordinate 113,964, forward strand.
TGTATCTACACTTGATATGCAAAATTTACCGCGTACAGATAAAGGCGATGTTGATTACAGCGAAGATTTCTTTGGTAAAGAAGCGTTTTTAACTGTATCTGGCCAGTTAAACGGCGAAACGTACGCATCAGCAATGTCAAAAATTTATACATTTGGCCCTACTTTCCGTGCTGAGAATTCAAACACTTCTCGTCACTTAGCTGAGTTTTGGATGGTTGAACCTGAAGTAGCATTTGCTGATTTAGAAGATATCGCAAAACTTGCAGAAAACATGCTTAAGTATGTATTTAAAGCCGTACTTGAAGAGCGCCGTGACGACATGGAATTTTTTGCACAACGTGTAGAAAAAACTGCAATCACTCGCCTTGAAGAGTTTGTAGATAAAGACTTTGCACAAGTTGATTACACAGACGCTGTTGAAATCCTTAAAACATGTGGTAAAAAGTTTGAGTACGCTGTTGAATGGGGTGTTGATTTACAGTCTGAGCACGAGCGTTACTTAGCAGAAGAGCACTTTAAAGCACCTGTAGTTATTAAAAACTACCCGCGTGATATTAAAGCGTTTTACATGCGCCAAAACGAAGACGGCAAAACCGTTGCAGCAATGGATGTTGTAGCACCTGGCATTGGTGAGATCATTGGTGGTTCACAACGTGAAGAACGCCTTGACGTACTTGATGCTCGCTTAGACGAAATGGGCTTAAACAAAGAAGATTACAGCTGGTACCGTGATTTACGTAAATACGGTAGCGTGCCACATTCTGGCTTTGGTTTAGGCTTTGAACGTTTAGTTGCATACGTAACAGGTATGGGTAACGTACGTGATGTTATTGCCTTCCCTCGTACTAAAGGCAGCGCAACTTACTAAATCCTTATTTAATAAGTTGTTTAAAAACATTAAAAACCAGCCAATTGGCTGGTTTTTTTGTGACGTTAACTTTACACATAAAAAAGCCGCAGCACTCAATAAGCACCACGGCTTTCAACCAGAATATATTTTGCTTAATTAAGCGCTATAAAGCACCTTCAAGCTGAGGTAGCACTTCAAATAAATCAGCTACTAGGCCGTAATCTGCTACTTGAAATATTGGCGCATCAGGATCTTTGTTAATTGCGACAATCACTTTTGAGTCTTTCATACCTGCTAAGTGCTGAATTGCACCGCTAATACCTACTGCAATATATAAGTTAGGCGCCACAATTTTACCTGTTTGCCCTACTTGCATATCGTTAGGTACAAAGCCTGCATCAACGGCTGCGCGCGATGCACCAATAGCGGCACCTAGTTTATCGGCAATGCCATTTAATAACGCAAAATTTTCACCATTTTGCATACCACGACCGCCAGATATAACCACCTCTGCAGCAGTAAGCTCTGGGCGCTCTGACTCAGTTTGCTCAACGCTTACAAACGTACTTAACTGTGAGTCCGATACCGTATCTAAAGTATTAATATTTACCGCGGCTTGCTCGCCTTGTAAATCAAAGCTACTTGCGCGTACGGTAATAACCTTTTTAGCATCAAGTGATTTAACTGTCGCAATAGCGTTACCGGCATAAATTGGGCGTTTAAACGTATCGGCATCTATTACATCAATTATTTCTGAAATTTGAGCCACATCTAAAAGAGCTGCAACGCGTGGCATAAAGTTTTTGCCCGTGGTAGTGGCGCTTGCCACAATATGACTGTAGTTATCAGCAAGGCTCAATACTAAGTCTGTCATGCTTTCAGCAAGTTGATGCTCATAAACAGCGTTGTCTGCTGTAAGTACCGCATTAACACCCGCAATACTCGCTAGCTTTTCGCTCATAGCGCTTATATTTAAACCTGCAACAAGTACATCTACGTCTAAGCCTAATTTAACAGCGGCATTAATTGTTTTTGAGGTTTCTGGTTTTAAGGCACCGTTATCGTGCTCTGCAATTACAAGTGTTTTCATTTAAATCACCTTAGCCTCTGTTTTAAGTTTTTCTACAAGCTGTGCTACATCTTCTACAATAATGCCACCGCTGCGTTTAGCGGGCTCTTCTACGCTTACTAGTTGTATGCGAGGCGCTAAATCAACGCCTAACGAGTCGGCTGCAATAACTTCAAGCGGCTTACGTTTTGCTTTCATTATATTGGGTAATGATGCATACCGAGGCTCATTTAAGCGTAAGTCAGTAGTAACAATAGCTGGTAAGCTAAGTGCTACCGTTTGTAGACCGCCATCAACTTCACGGGTTACGTTTACTTTGTTATTTTCAATAACAACTTTTGATGCAAACGTACCTTGTCCACGATTTGTTAAGGCTGCAAGCATTTGTCCTGTTTGGTTATTATCTGAATCAATTGACTGTTTACCTAAAATAACCAGCTCGGGAGCTTCTTGCTCAACAATTTTTGCAAGGAGCTTAGCAATATGAAGTGACTCTAATTTTTCATCGGTTTCGATGTGAATTGCTTTGTCGGCACCTAATGCAAGTGCAGTGCGTAATTGCTCTTGTGAGGCTTTAGCGCCAATGGTTACGGCGATTACTTCTGTTGCTGTGCCCGCTTCTTTTAAACGTATAGCTTCTTCAATTGCAATTTCGCAAAATGGGTTCATTGCCATTTTTACGTTAGCTAAATCAACATCGCTATTATCGCTTTTAACGCGAGCTTTTACGTTGTAGTCGATAACTCTTTTTATTGGTACGAGAACTTTCATAGGAACTCCATAATTATTTAAACCTACAAGGTAACGCGCACGTCAACCTATTTATTTCATGAAATCAGACTACTTCCTGTTGACGTAAACGTCAACCTAAAATAACCTTAAACTATTCACAGCCTGTAACGTTTAATGTGCAAGTATTAAAAAGGCTGCATTGCTTATCTAATTTAGCTAAGCCCGTCATTGATTGAGAGGTTATTATGGTCGAACGTGAAACCATGGAATTTGATGTAGTAATTGTAGGAGCAGGCCCAGCAGGTCTTGCTAGTGCAATTAAACTCGCGCAATTAGCACAAGAAAAACAACAAGAGTGCATGATTTGCGTAGTAGAAAAAGGCTCTGAAGTGGGTGCACATGTACTCTCAGGAGCTGTATTTGAAACAAAAGCGCTTGATGAGCTACTGCCAAATTGGCAAGAATTGGGTGCGCCTGTTTCAACTAAAGTAACTAACGATGAAATCTACTGGTTTAATAACGAGCAAAAAGCGACATCAATCCCCCACTTCGCTACACCTAAAACATTTCATAATGATGGTAACTACATTGTGTCTATGGGTAATGTATGTCGATGGCTTGCAGAGCAGGCTGAAGGTTTAGGCGTTGAAATATTTCCAAGCTTTAGCGCACATTCGTTAATTATTGAAGATGAAGCCGTTAAAGGCATTATTACTGGTGATATGGGAGTCGATAAAGACGGTAACGAGAAAGACGGTTACATGCCAGGTATGGAGCTTCGTGCTAAATACACTATTTTTGCTGAAGGCTGTCGAGGCCATTTAGGTAAACAGCTTATAAACCAGTTTGCACTAGATGCCAATGCATCTCCTCAGCATTACGGTTTGGGCTTTAAAGAAATTTGGCAAATTGATGAAAGCAAACATGAGCTTGGTAAAGTTGTTCATGGCACAGGTTGGCCACTTGCTGGCGACACCAACGGTGGTGCATTTATGTATCACAGTGAAAATAACCAAGTTGTGGTTGGCCTAATAGTTGACCTAAATTATTCAAACCCGCATTTAAGTCCGTTTGATGAGTTTCAACGAATGAAACATCACCCTGTATTTAAAAACGTACTTGAAGGCGGTGATCGTATTGCTTATGGCGCACGAGCAATTGCAAAAGGTGGCTTACATTCGCTACCTAAAATGAACTTTGCGGGTGGCTTATTAGTAGGATGTAATGCAGGCACGCTCAATTTTGCTAAAATTAAGGGCAACCATACCGCTATGAAATCGGGAATTGTAGCTGCACAAGTCATTTTTGATGCACTACAAAATAATATGGCTAATACTGATTTAACCGAGTTTAAAACGGCATTTGAAAATTCGTGGGCATATAAAGAGCTATATCAATCACGCAACTTCGGCCCAGCAATGCACAAACTCGGCAAATTTGTAGGCGGTGCTTATAATACGCTTGATCAAAACATTTTTAATGGCGGTTTGCCGTTTACTTTTAAAGATAATACACCCGATCATGCTACTCTTGTTGACGCTAAAGCGGCTGCAAAAATTACTTACCCCAAACCAGATGCAAAGCTGAGCTTTGATAAACTCTCCAGTGTATTTTTATCAAACACAAACCACGAAGAATCTCAGCCATGTCATTTAAAATTAAAAGATGCAGCCATTCCTATTTCTGTGAACTTAGTTAAATTTGATGAACCTGCACAGCGCTACTGCCCAGCAGGCGTATACGAAGTGCAAGAAATTGAAGGTGCAAACCAGTTTGTGATCAATGCGCAAAACTGTGTGCACTGTAAAACCTGCGATATTAAAGATCCGAGCCAAAATATTACTTGGGTTACGCCAGAAGGCGCTGGTGGGCCAAACTACCCTAATATGTAACTATTTTATGCACAAAGGTGCATTAAAAACGTATCTTTTACATATAAATTATAAACCTATCCTAAATTGCAGGGGCTTCGGCCCCTTTTTTACGGTATGCTCATAGATAAGTTTAATAAAGTGAGTATTTAATATGCCGTCGTCAAAAGTTGTTTTTCGTTTTTTAGCCGAGCCTACCGATGTAAACTTTGGAGGTAAAGTCCACGGTGGAGCTGTAATGAAGTGGATTGACCAAGCTGGATATGCCTGTGCTGCTGGTTGGAGTGGCCATTATTGTGTAACCGTATCGGTTGCTGGTGTTAAATTTAGACGCCCTATTTTAGTAGGCCAAATTGTAGAAGTAGAAGCTAAAATTGCCCATACAGGCAGAAGTAGCATGCAAATATTTATACAAGTTCGCTGTGGCGATCCTAAAACACAAAACATGGTTGAAACAAACCACTGTGTTATTAGCTTTATTGCTATGGACGAAACCGGTTACCCAATAGAAGTGCCGTCATTTAAAGCCGTTACTGAAGAAGATATTAAATTAGAAAACTACGCTATAAAAATGAAAGAGATTGCGATAGAAACTGAAAACCTACTTCATAAAGTATAAATAAGCTTTATTTAGTATGTACCCAATAGGTATGTAAAAAACTCATAATGTTTTGTAAAACATACAACTAAGATTAGAAAACAAAAACATCTAAAAGTTCAATGTGATTATAAAACACCCTAAACGCCATTTTTATTAGTACTTAAGTACTGGGTGTGGCGTTTTTTTATGCTCTTTTAAACTTGGCACGCTCGCTGCAACTAGATAATTGTCGTTTGATGAGTTTAATCAAACATTTATATTATTTTAAAGGAGCTATTCAATGATTAAAACACTTTCTCTTTCTGCACTTGCTTTAGCAACAATGGGTTTTAACTCTGCAGCACACGCTGATATTGCCGATTTCGATTCTCCTCGTATTTACACCGGTATTGGTTACGGACAATATTCTTTTGAGTTTGAAGATAGCGACAACGACACTGACTTCGATGACGATGCGCAAATGCTTAAAGGTTACATTGGTACACAATTTAACGAATATTTAAGCTTAGAACTTGCTTATCAAAACTTTGATGAAGTAAGCGATATCGACAGTAAAGCTGAAATTGATGGTGTATCATTAGCTGCACGTTTAGGTTTACCGATTAGCGAAAGCTTCTCTGTATACGCTAAAGGTGGTTGGTTTGAATGGGATGCAGACTACGAACAAGAACTACCTGTAGGCAGCATTTCAACTTCTCAAGATGGCGGTGATGTATTTTATGGTGCAGGTATTGAATACGCACTTACAACAAATGTTCAATTTCGTTTAGAGTACGAGCGTTATAAACTTGATGACGATATTGACCCAGATATGGATGTTGCATCTGTTTCAGTTCAGTACATGTTTTAATTAATATTTAACGTGTATATAAAAGGTAAGCTTAGGCTTACCTTTTTTGTTTTAGGCTCTTTTTTTAAATACACCAATATAAACCAATCAGTCTAATTAATAACTTTAAACCGCAGGGTCTATAAATAAAAACTTATTCACATTAATGCCATAGCCACTAAATAAAGGTAGAATAGCGCTTTATTTAATTTGTACCTGAGCACTATGAGCGATTACAGCATTTCGGCAATAGGCCATATTCAATCTCCATACAAACAAAAATTTGCCATTCCTAGGCAACCTCGATTAGTACCAGAGGCTAAAGCGAAACTTGTGTTTACTGCTGATTTTAATCGTGAAGAGTTTGTACGTGGTATTGATGAATTCACTCATATTTGGCTGTTATTTAGGTTTCATGAAACCGCAGATAAGGGCTATTCAGCAATGGTGCGCCCTCCTCGATTAGGCGGTAATGAGCGAAAAGGCGTGTTTGCTACCCGCGCTACATTTAGACCTAACGCTATAGGTATGAGCGCTGTAAAGCTTGAAGGGATTGAATATAAAAATGGACAGCTTAGTTTATTACTTGCAGGCATTGATTTACTCGATGGCACGCCAATAATAGATATAAAACCCTACCTACCCTATTCAGATGCGATGCATGACGCCAGTGCAGGCTTTGCCGATACACGCCCAGAAACACAAATGAGTGTGGAGTTTACGCCTGAAGTTACCTCTTTTATTGAGCAGCAAACGCAATACCCAGATTTGCTCAACTTTATTAGTAATGTTTTAAAACAAGATCCGCGCCCTGCCTATAAAAAACAAAAAGATGGCGAGCAAAGCTATGGAATGACTTTGTATAATTATAATATTCGCTGGCAGGTCAATGGCGAACATAACGTAGTAACAAGTATAGAAAAAAGCTAAATAACTCACTTAGCGCTTTAGTGTAAAAGCATCCGCTGGTAAACTTAAGCTCTATTAAAAGAACATATTACTCTATTTCGGAAAAATAATGCGTACCAGTCAATATATACTCGCAACACTTAAAGAAACGCCTTCAGATGCTGAAATTGTATCGCATCAGTTAATGCTTAGAGCCGGTATGATCCGTCGCGTCGCTTCGGGTTTATACACTTGGTTACCCTCTGGTTTACGTGTACTTCGTAAAGTAGAAAACATTGTACGTGAAGAAATGGACAAAGCAGGCGCGATAGAAATGTTAATGCCTGTTATACAACCTGCAGATTTATGGGAAGAGTCAGGTCGTTGGAGTGAATTTGGTCCTGAGCTTATGCGTTTTACAGACCGTCACAACCGTGAATTTGCTATGGGTCCTACCCATGAAGAAGTAATAACTGATTTTGTTCGCAAAGAAATTAGCAGCTACAAGCAATTGCCTATTACATTATACCAAGTACAAACTAAAGTACGCGACGAGCGACGCCCTCGTTTTGGTGTTATGCGTGCCCGTGAATTTACAATGAAAGATGCATACTCATTTCACTTAAGTGAAGAGTGTTTAGATGCAACTTATCAAGTAATGCACAAAGCATACTGTAATATTTTTGAGCGTTTAGGCCTTAATTACCGCCCTGTGCTTGCTGATACTGGCTCTATTGGTGGTAGCTTATCTCATGAATTTCATGTGCTTGCTGAGTCTGGCGAAGATGCCATTGCATTTAGTGATGGCAGCGATTATGCCGCTAACATTGAAAAAGCAGAAGCCCTTGCACCCACTGAGCCTCGCCCAGAAGCAAGCAAAGAGCTAAAAGCATTCCCTACTCCAGATGCTAAAACTATTAATGAGCTTAAAAAGCATTACGGTGTAAAACCTCATCGTGGCGTTAAAACATTAATTGTTTATGGTACACCTGATGAAAACGAAGTACGTGGTTTAGTTGCCTTAGTACTGCGTGGCGATCACGAATTAAACGAGCTAAAAGCACAAAATCACCCACTTGTTGACTCGCCTCTTGAAATGGCAACAGAAGCAGACATCGTTGACGCTATTGGCGCAAAACCAGGTTCACTTGGCCCTGTTGGTTTATCAATGCCTATTATTGTTGATAGAACAGCAAATGTAATGGCTGATTTTGTAGCCGGCGCTAATAAAGATGACGAACACTTTAGCGGTATTAACTGGGATCGTGATGTAACTAACTACGAAGTTGCAGATATCCGTAATATTGTTGAAGGTGATGCAAGCCCATGTGGTCAAGGTAACCTTCAAATCAAACGCGGTATTGAAGTAGGCCATATTTTCCAGCTAGGGACTAAATACTCAGAAGCGATGAAAGCCGGCGTGTTAAACGAAGGTGGTAAAAACCAAGTAATGACTATGGGTTGTTACGGTATTGGTGTATCTAGAATTGTTGCTGCTGCTATTGAGCAAAACAATGATGATTACGGTATAAAATGGCCGCAACCTATTGCACCATTTGATTTAGCAATCGTACCGATGAATATGCATAAATCACATCGTATCCCTGATATTGCTAATAACCTTTACCAAGGTTTAAAAGATGCAGGTTTAGACGTGTTATTTGACGATCGTAAAGAGCGCCCTGGTGTTATGTTTAATGACATGGAATTAATTGGTGTGCCTTATACACTGGTTATTGGCGAGCGTAACCTTGACGAAAATAAAGTCGAGCTTAAAAACCGTCATACTGGCGAAAAACTTATGGTTGATATAGACACAGCAGTTGAAGTTATTAAGGCTACCGTAAAAGGTTAACTAATAGCTTAACGGGCCTATAAACAGATAGCCGCTTTAATTAGCGGCTTTTTTATTTTAATTTTTTGCGTGTAATGTCATGTAGGCTTAGCCAAAGTGTCTTATAAATGTCACGCGTCTTATCTAAAGTGGATAATTATTCTAATATGGGTAAAGGACATGACAGAGCAATTAAACGCAAACAAGCAACACTATCCTGCGGTATGGATCTCCGACGTACACTTAGGTTTTAAAGATTGTAAAGCAGAATACCTGCTAGATTTTTTAAACTCAATTGAATGCGATACGCTTTATTTAGTCGGTGATATTGTTGATTTATGGTCCATGAAACGCCAGTTTTATTGGCACCCTTCCCACTACCAAGTACTTAACTGTATACAACAAAAAGCACTTGATGGAACGCGTGTAATTTACATCCCTGGTAACCACGATGAAACGTTTAGACACTATGTTGATCAAACAATTTTTGGTGTTGAAGTCCACCAGCAATATATTCATACCACTAAAGCAAATAAGCGTTTTTTACTGGTTCATGGTGATGATTTTGATATTGCTACCCGCTATAACAAACTCATTAGTATTGCTGGAGATGCAGGCTATGACTTTTTATTATTTTTAAATCGCTGGACTAATCGTATTCGTAAAGTATTTGGTGGTAATTACTATTCACTTGCAGCCTATATAAAAGCGCGTGTACATAAAGCCCGCGAGGCAATTGCAGCCTTTGAATATGCGGCTATTCACGAAGCTAAAAAGCAAAAGGTGGATGGAATTATTTGTGGTCATATCCATCACCCTAAAATTAAGGTTGAAGATGGCATAGTGTATTGCAACGATGGCGATTGGATAGAAAGCTGTACAGCCCTAGTAGAGCAGCAAAACGGTAAAATAGAGTTGTTGCATTGGTCAGACACGCAAAAAGTACTAGAGAGTGCAGATGTAACGAGTATAGTTACACCTACAACAGTTAAACCGAATAAGTCAGCGGCTTAACTGATGACTTATTAAAATAAATTGCCTATCGAAAATACTAATTCAACCAGGTTATTAACCTGTCTTTTAGTGTTTTTGGTTTTATAGGCTTGGTAATATAGTCGTTCATACCTGCTGCAATACAACGCTCTCTATCACCTTCCATAGCACTTGCTGTCATCGCTATTATTGGTACATGAATGTAGTTAATTCCGGCTTTAGCGTTTCGTATTTCACTCGTTGCATCGTAGCCATTTAAGTTAGGCATTTGACAGTCCATTAATACTAAATCTATGTGTTGGCCTTCATTAAATTTAAGTGCGTCAATGGCTTCAACGCCGTCAGAAGCACATGTAATATTAATTTTAGTACGCTTTAAAATGGCTTTAGCCACTTCAATGTTTATCATGTTGTCATCAACAAGCAGTACATGATAAGCCGATAAATCAGGCTCAGATAATTCTTCCTCGAGAGTTTTAGGTGGGGTTAAAACAAACTCTTTACTGGCACCAAATAAGCTTGCCAATTTATAGGTAAATTGATCTTGAGTAAGTGGCTTATTAAGAATATGGCTATGCTCTGGGAAAACCTTTTTAGATTGCTTATTCATGACCATATCACGCAAAATGAGTACATAACGTTTATCGTGTTGCTTACAAAAGTTTATTAATGCATCTACTTGAGGGTGTTCATCATCAATTATTAATAAATCTGCGTCAAAGGCTTCATGCTCGCTAAAATAATCGAGCCTTATTATTTTATCTTCATCAACCTTGCAGGTTTGTAATAATAGGTCAGTAACGTTATTAAACACGTTATCGCGCGCAATTAACGCAGCAACATTAATACTTGTTGAAAGCTCAATACCTGTGTTTAACTTTTTCTGGGCTGCTACATGAAGCTCTACTGTGGCTGTAAATGTACTCCCCACACCCTTCTCGCTCGTGACAGTAATATTGCCACCCATTAACTGCGCCAACTTTTTACAAATAGATAAACCTAAGCCAGTTCCACCAAAATGCCTCGTGGTACTAGAATCTTCTTGGGTAAATACTTCAAATAACTTATTAAGATTTTCTGGCGCAATACCTATACCAGTATCTTTAATTGTAAAACTCATTAGCAGCTTTGAATCAGTAATATACTTAGACGATAAGGTTAAGCTTACCTCTCCTTTATGCGTAAATTTAAACGCGTTATTTACTAAGTTTATTAAAATTTGCTTTAGGCGATGGCTATCACCAATAACCATTCTATCAACAACATTTTTAGTATCTAAAAATACTTCAAGTCCTTTACGTTGCCCATGCAGCGCAAGCGATGTGATCATGTCACTACAAACAGTGACCACATCAAATGTATGATTATCTATATCCAGCTTACCGGCTTCTATTTTAGAAAAATCTAAAATATCGTTTATTAAATTCATTAAAGAATTAGCACTACTATTAGCTAGTTTTAAGTAATGATGTTGCTGATCGGTTAGGCTATCTTCTTTAAGCATTTCTAACATGCCTAGTACGCCATTCATCGGTGTGCGTATTTCGTGCGATATATTAGCAACAAAATCACTTTTAGCTTGGCTTGCAGCAAGTGCCTGATCAATTGCTCGCTCAAGCTCTACAGTGCGCTGAGATACCTTTAACTCTAGGGTGTTATTTAAACCTTCAAGCTCAGATTGAATATTTTTTAACGAACTTATATTTCTTAAAATGGCCGCCACTTGGTAACGATTATTAAATACATCAAAAATACTACTAAGGGTAATAGAGTAAAATTGTTTACTACCAAACCCATCGGTGTAGGTTGCTTCAAAAGGCATTTTAACGCCATCGGTAATTGTATCTTGTATGCAATTTTTATCTGCATCGCTTAACTCAAAAAGTGACGTAAAACTAACGTTCTCGCCTTTTAAATTAGTACCAAAAACATCGCGCGCTGTATTATTAAAATTAACAATTTCGCCGGTTTGCTCAATTGTAAAAATGGCATCGAGCGAGTTTTCAATCACTTTATTATTTTGCTCTTTTAAAGAGTGAATAAGTAATTTTCGGTTGATAAAGCGCTGGTATAAAATGGTGATTACTAAAAATATGCTAAAAAATACCACTAGCATAGTTATAAAGTTATCTCGTCTTTTACTCACTTTAGCTAGTAAATGCTCAGTATTAACACTCACAGCCAGTTCTAACGGAAGCATAGCTATATTGCCGCTAAATGTGATGCGTTTTTTTAAAGTGTAAAATGCAGGGTACTCGTTAAAAGGCAGTGTGCCATCAGCATCCATGGTAGCTGAGGCTGTAAACTCGTCATCCCATGTTTTTGCTTTATTAAACTCAAAACCAAATCTTAAATCGGGATTTGGATGATACAAAAATTCACCCTCGTTATTCATCAGGTAAATTTGTGTCCCTTGTGGAGATTCAACCGTTAAACTTTTTATTAAGTTTTCGGCAAAGTAGTTTGTTACTAAAATAGCAAACACTTGTTTTTGTTCGTCAAACACTGGCTTAGCAACTCGAAAAGTACTTACATAAGGTTTTTGAATTTGCCCATTTTCGCGGTTGTAATTAATTGGTGAAATATAAACGCTTTTGTAATCCAACATGCTTGCTTTAATTATATAATCACGCTCGCCTTTTTTTTGTAACTGCGCGCCCTGCAACCTTATAATTTCACCTAATTGATTACGATCTACCCTTACTATTTCTTGCCCACCATCCGCAAGCATAATGTATCGAGCCTGTAGTATGCTTTCGTCAGTTCGCATAAAGCCGCTAAAAATACTGGCTAAACGAGTTTGCCAAACATCAATAGGCGTGCCCAATAGTGGATCTATGTATTTATTTTCAGAAGCACGCGAAATGCCTTGAATAGGAGGGGTTGCATCTAAAAACCTAATTGCATTAACGCTATCTTGTAGATGCTTTTTTAAAGAGAGGCTTTTAAGTTCAAGCTCGCGCTTAAGTTCAGTTTGCGCTGTATGGTAAATATCACTTCTAACGTTTTTTTCAAATATATACAAAGCAGGTAACGCAATCAGCAAAAATAACCCTGCTGAAACCACAATTAATTTATTACTTTTTGCAACATTCAAAAAAACATTCCTTTTTAACATTTACCTTCGCCACCAGATTCTACTCGCTACAGTATAGTGTATTAAAAGTTAAAAAGGACCCCAAAACTAATTAGTTATCGTTATTAATTTTAATGTTTTTACCTATTAAAGTACTAAAGGATGAGTTTAATTTTTAGAGCACAAAGAGTATGAATTTTAAGTGAATATTTGGATTGGTTAGCGATTCAATACATGCGTTAATTTTAGTGACTAATAAAAAAATGAGGTAGCCTTGGCTACCTCATTTACGTTTTATAATATTGGCTTTCTATCTAAAAAGAACGTCTTCTCTATTAAACCATTTAACACAAAATGCTAGCAGCGCACCGGCTATCAGCGCCGTAGCCAAAAATATTAAGCCTACAAAAGTGTAATCAACTGTGCCTTTAATTATATCTTTAATTGCTAAAGCAACGTTAGTAACAGGAATAAACGCAGTTTTAGCTGTTAACTCCATATTAGGTAATATTGAAATTATAATAGGGAAGAATACACCCATACTTAGCGGGGCCATATAATTTTGAGCTTCTTTAAACGTACGTGCATAGATAGATATAGCCAATGCTAATGATGAAAATATTGCAGCCAAAGGTAGCAGCAATACAAATATCATTAGTAAATCGGTTACTGCTAAAGAACTAAAAGCCGTTTTAATCACGTCTAAATCTGCAAACGCTAATGCTAACGCAACCCAACAGCCCATACTGAGTACTGTTATTGTTGTGGACGCTATAGAAGTCGTTAACAGCGTTATAAATTTACCAAGTACTAACTCAGTACGAGTAATAGGTGTAAGCAGAAGAGTTTCTAGTGTGCCACGCTCTTTTTCACCGGCGCCTAAATCTATAGCTGGATAAGTCGCCCCCATTAATACAAGAGGGATAAGTAAATAAGGTAAAAAGCCCCCCATTTTCTCGCCTAAGTTTTCGCGCTTATCTGCGGTATCAACTTTTATTACATCAACTGGATTTAACAGCGCTGCGTGAGCTGACATATCAATACCAAAGCTAATTAATTGTTCTTTTTGTAAGTTGTCGCTGTATTCCTTAGCGAGCTCTTTTACACGTTCAAATAAGAAGTTAATAGATTTTGAATCGTTAAATACCACTTGCCATTTACTTTGCTTTTCGTCATTTAACGTTTGTTTGGCATCACTGGGTAAATAGATCCCCATATCGATATCGCCAGCAATAACACCCGCTTTAAGCTCTTCAATAGTATTAAACGTTTTGCTGCCTTTATATAACTCAAAACTTTTGTGGTAAAACACCTTATCTGTAAATTCTTGTGCGTACTCACCATTAATAATTACGTATGTATTTATTTTTTGATCAGCATCAAGCGCAGCTTGTGAGCTTATAAATGCCATTACTGCAAATAGTAGTGGAAATATAACAACGGGCAACGCTACAACAAACAATAAGGTTTTTTTGTCACGAAGGAGTTCTTTTAATTCCTTTTTAAATACTTCAAACATCTTGTTTCTCCGTTAATATATTCATAAATGCTTGGTTTAGCTCATCGCTATTACCCGCTTTTTTAAATTCTTCCACCGTGCCATCAAAACAACTAACGCCTTCATTTATAACCGCTACTCGATCACATAAAAGTGCAACTTCATCTAAATGATGAGTTGAGAAAATAACAGGCGTGCCCTGCTCTTTTAAGCCTTTAATAAAGTTTATAACCGTTTGTGTAGTCATTATATCAAGGCCAGTTGTTGGCTCATCAAGCACTACTACATCCGGATGATGAACTACCGCACGCGCTATATTTGCTTTTTGCTTCATACCCGTTGAGAGGTTTTCTGCGCGTTTATCAATAAATTTGTGCATATCGAGCATGGTAAACAGCTCTTCACAACGCGATGCTATGTCTTTTTTACTCATCCCATGGAGTTTTGCAAAGTACTCTATGTTTTCTTTTACGGTTAAGCGACCGTACAACCCTGTAGAGCCTGATAAAAAACCGATTGATTTGCGCCCTAGCAATGGTTTTTTTACTATGTCGTTACCCGCTATAGTAATAGAGCCTTCATCTGGTTTAAGTGCGGTTGATAACATGCGTAGTGTTGTTGTTTTACCCGCCCCATTTGGGCCTAATAAACCAAGCACTTCACCTTTAGCACAACTAAAGCTTACATTACGAACAGAGTGAAAATAGTCTTTGTCTTCACGTGGGTCGATATCGTCGACTTTGTTTTTTTTATGATCTTTGGTTAACTTAAATTTCTTTTTAAGCCCAGCGATTTCTATCATATTCGTATCCTTCGTTTCGCTCTAAAATAATCTGTATTGTCGTAAAATGACGCGTCTTGATTTTCATCATGCCAACCTGGCACACCTAATAAAGGCAAAGGTGAAAGCTGTTTGTTATCAGCTAAACAGTTGTTAGTATTAATCATCTCATAAAGGGCTTGGTCTAGGTACTGATATTGAGTAACTAAATCTTTACAAAATATTTCATCGGGCATACTCACAAACAACGCTTTACCCGTTAACCCTATATAAGGCTTGGTAAGCATTTCGTAATTTGCATGACCAAACATGAATGGCTTTATTGTTTTACCCCACTCGCTTTTATTATCAACAAAAGCAGTTTTCCATTGGTGCTCGCGAAGTAGCTCAATCCACTTTGTGTCGCTAGTGGCTAATACAACGCCGCATTCATCAAACAAAGTAAGTGCATTTCTGTGTTTAGTACGCTTTTGTAGCCCATATTGCGCTATGTCTTGCACGTGACGTTGGTTGATTAGTGCCTTAGTTTTTGGGAATAAACACCAAATAAAACCACCAAATAAGTCATGCCAATTTTCTGCACGTGTTGGTACTACACCCGTTTCAAAGATAACCTGCTCGTAATACCTATCGCCAAAGTCTACTTTTGCGTCGTCTTCAAAGCTAATAGCAATATTATTAGCATTAATCGCTTTTAAAAAAGGGGAAAACCACTGAGGTGCAGGCCAATTAGTTAGTTCGTCTACTTTAAATAGCTCACGTAAGTGCGAAAATGCGCCTGTTTGTAAACTACTCACTTGCCATTGCTCTGGAGGAGTAAAGCGTTTCATTTGTACCTTTAACAATTTATACCTTTAATTTACGGGAAGTTTACCGCAAAAACTGGTTCTACTTAATAGAACTTAATATACTTATTAAATCTTAAAACAAGAAAAGAGCTGACATGAAACGTTATTTTTCTCTCACATTACTTGCAGGTGCTGTTTTAGCCGGCTGTGCAACAACAAGTATTACATCTACCGATGTAACTAAAGGCTATAACAGCATTAAAGCTGATGAACTGGCTAAACATGTAAAAGTACTCGCATCTGATGAATTTGGCGGACGCGCCCCTTCATCGCCTGGCGAAAAGCTAACGCTTGATTATTTAACATCGCAATTTAAAGCTCTAGGTTTAGAGCCAGGCAATGGCGACAGCTACTTACAAGAAGTTCCACTTGTGTCGCTTGAGGCTGATGCAAACATGGTATTAAGTATTGGTGGGAAAGATTACCAATATAAAAAAGATATGGTTATGGGTAGTAGCCGTATTAGTGCACAAGAAGGCATTGAAAATTCAGAACTTGTATTTGTTGGCTACGGTGTAAATGCGCCAGAGTACAACTGGAATGATTACGAAGGGCTAGACGTTAAAGGCAAAACAGTGGTTATGCTTGTTAACGATCCGGGTTTTGCTACAAAAGATCCTGCGTTATTTACAGGCGATGCAATGACCTACTACGGACGCTGGACTTACAAGTACGAAGAAGCAAGCCGTCAAGGTGCAGCTGGAGCCATTATTATTCATGAAACAGCACCTGCATCTTACCCGTGGTCGGTTGTAGAAAACTCTTGGAGTGGTGAACAATTTGGGTTTCAAAAAGAAAATAACAACATGGACCGTGTTGCCGTTGAAGGTTGGGTAACTAGTGATGTAGCAAAAGAGCTTTTTACTAAGGCTGGCCTTGATTTTGAAACTGTAAAAACAAATGCAGCAAAAGGTGCTTATAACGTTGATATGGGCGATTTAACCGCGTCAGTAAATGTTAAAAATACAATTAAAAAATCGGTGTCGTACAACTTTATTGCAACCCTCCCAGGTAGTGAAAAACCCGAAGAACACGTTATTTACTCTGCACACTGGGATCACTTAGGTACAGATAAAACCCGTAAAGGCGATCAAATTTATAACGGTGCACACGACAACGCAACGGGTACAGCTGGTCTTATTGAAGTAGCTGAAGCCTTTACTAAATTACCTAAACACCCTAGCCGCTCAATGACCTTTTTAGCGGTTACTGCAGAAGAACAAGGTTTACTTGGTTCTAAATATTACGCAGCAAACCCGGTTATTGCAGCGAATAAAACCGTTGCTAACATAAATATGGATAGCTTAAACCTACTAGGTAAAGTTAAAGATATGAATGTAGTGGGTATTGGTAAATCGCAAATGGACGAATTTTTAACTACCGCAGCAAAAGAGCAAGGTAGAACAATATCTGGCGATCCAAAACCATCATCGGGTGGCTATTACCGCTCTGATCACTTTGCATTTGCAAATATGGGTATTCCTGCAATGTATGCAGGCGGTGGTACAGTAGCAGCCGATGAAGATACAGCAAATTATCGTAAACGTATGAGTTTAGTGCTTCGTGGTTGTTACCATCAGCCTTGTGATAGGTACCGCGATGAGTGGGATTTATCAGGCGCTGTTCAAGACTTACAATTATTTTATAAAGTAGGTTTTAATATATCTGAGCAAGAGCAATGGCCGACTTGGAATGCAAACTCAGAGTTTCAACGTAAATAACATAGGGTTTAACATCGAAAAACTCAAAGTGAGTAATCGATTTAAATAAATGCAAATGATATTGATTATCATTTAATTAAAATATACAGTGTTACCACGTTTATTTAATTGGTAACACTGTATGATTTTACTTTCTCAAATAGGATTTATTACGCCCGCTTCTAAACGCTTTGTTAGCCAAAATAAACGTTTATTATTACCACTGTTTTTATTGGTATGCTTAGCAATGCCATCACTTCGTGAAATTACAATAACAGCACTAAGCGATGCTTTTTTTCAAGTTAGCGTATTTGTAGCTGCTACATTATTAATTTATTACTACGCTATAGAGCACTTACCTCAGTTAGAGCTTAGTTATTTAAGTGCTAAATCGCCGGTATTAGAAATATTTTTTGCAGCCGTATTAGGTGCCCTTCCTGGGTGTGGTGGTGCAATAATAGTGGTTACCCAATTTACAAAAGGCCAAGCAAGTTTTGGGGCTATAGTCGCCGTGCTTACTGCCACAATGGGAGACGCTGCATTTTTACTCCTTGCCACTCGCCCTACTGAAGGTTTGATTATAATGGCGATTGGTTTAGTCGTCGGTACGTTTTGTGGTGTTATAGTAAATGCCCTTCATGCAAAAGACTTTTTACGCCCAACTAAGCAAGAACAAAAACACCAAGTAAAAGTATTGCCTACTCGAATAATTAAAATAAGCAAACCCGTTTGGATGTTCGCTATTATTCCAAGCCTCATTATTGCTTTTTTAATTGCGTTTAATGTCGACTTTGATCAATTTGGAAAATACACAGGCACAAGTATTAGTATTTTTGGTGCTGCAATGGCGTTATTTACTGTAACTATATGGGCGTATTCTTCTAAAGGCGAAAGCTATAAAGAAGTAACCTCTGAAGACGATGAATGTAATCCACCTTCTAAAATTATTAAAGTACTTCAAGACACACACTTTGTTACTGCATGGGTTGTGGCATCGTTTATGTTGTTTGAAATTTTAGTAAATATTGCAGGGCTTGATTTAAAAGCTTGGTTTGCACATTACGCTTATTTAGCGCCGCTTATCGCTGTAGTGATTGGTTTTTTACCGGGTTGTGGCCCGCAAATAATTGTTACAACGTTATATATTCAGGGGATCATTCCATTTAGCGCATTAACTGCTAATGCAATATCTAACGATGGTGATGCATTATTCCCTGCAATTGCCATGGCACCTAGAGCGGCTATAATTGCTACTTTGTATACGTCTATCCCTGCATTAGCTGTTGGCTATGGTCTTTACTTTTTAAGCTAATAGTTTAAAAATCATAAGTACAAAAAAGCTCAGCAATTGCTGAGCTTTTATACACTAACGTATTATTTATACCGAAGCAGGTTCAGCAGCAAACTCTTTTGGATTTGGGCCATAATCATTCTCACCCTGATGTGAATCCAATACATAGAAAACCAATAATACAATTCCACCAATTAAAGGGATCAATGCTATTAACTGCCACCAACCTGAACGTCCTGTGTCATGTAAACGTCTAGCTGCAATACTTATCGATGGTATTAACATAGCTAAACTAAATAAAGTAGTAACTATAGGAGCTGTACCTATAACACCGTCGATAACTGCGCATATGACGTAAAATATTGC
Organism: Pseudoalteromonas sp. S3178; assembly: GCF_005886985.1. NCBI lineage: Bacteria > Pseudomonadati > Pseudomonadota > Gammaproteobacteria > Alteromonadales > Pseudoalteromonadaceae > Pseudoalteromonas > Pseudoalteromonas sp. S3178. Next base: position 133,191 of record NZ_PNCW01000027.1, read on the forward strand.
ATAAAAAAGTATGAACATCCAAAAGTTTTTACGACGTGTACGACCACTAAAATCTGTATAACGACGCATTGCTTCCATAAAGTATTCCATAAAAATTCCTTAGTATTAGTTTTTATATTCCCTAATGGGTTTAATTTTATTACTTTTGAGTAACAATTGTATCTTAAATAAAAACAGACTCTTTTAAAACAAAAAACCAGCAAATTGCTGGTTTTTTATTAGGCTTAAACAATTATATTATTAACTCATAGCCATCATCATTGCCGATGGATTTTCTAAATACGATTTCCACAAGTTATTAAAGCGTGCAATTGTTCCGCCATCAATAACGCGATGATCGCCAGACCAACTAACTTGCATAATTGCTTTACTCACAACTTGCCCGCTTTCATCAAAACGCGGTAAATGTTGCAATTTACCTAATGCAACAATTGCTACTTCTGGTTTATTAATAATAGGCGTTGCAATAGTGCCACCAATTGCACCAATATTCGAAATGCTAATTGTGCCACCTTTTAAGTCATCAGGTGCTACGCGCCCTTCGCGTGCTGAATGAGTTAAACGAGTTAAATCGTTTGCTACATCTACAATGCTCTTACTCTGACACGACTTAATATTAGGCACTAACAAACCAATTTTAGAGTCAACTGCAATACCAATATTATGATCATCAAAGTAGGTTAGCTCTGAACAATCGTCATTTACTTTTGAGTTAAGCACTGGGTACTCTTTCATAGCCAGTGACAGTGCTTTTACAAAAAACGGCATCATGGTGAGCTTTACACCTTGCGCTTTATACTGCTCTTTTAAAGCACTTCTGAGCGCAATTAACTGTGTTAAGTCAATTTCATCACTAAAGGTAAAGTGCGGAATAGTAGACACAGAAGCCATCATTTGCTTAGCCATAGCCGCTTTAATGCCTTTAATAGGCTCTACTCGTACGCCACTACTTTGATTTTGCGTTTGGTTTTGTACTGTACTTTGAGAGGCATTGCTATTAAGAGGTGAAGTATCAATAGTATTTGGCACTTCACCTTTTACAAACTCTTCTATGTCTTGCTTATAAATACGGCCATTTTTGCCACTACCTGGTACGCAGGTTAAATCAACATCAAGCTCCCGTGCTTTGCGACGAACCGCAGGCGATGCCACTGCTTTTTGGTTGATAACTTTACCAGCTTGCTGCGTTTTAACTGGTGCTGTTTTTTCAACAACCGCATTAGTTTGCGCCTTTACGACCGCTTGGTTTATATCAACATTTGGCTTAGCTGCACTGCCTGTAATTGTCATTTGAAATAACGGGCTGTGTACTTTAGCAATTTCACCTTTTTGATAATAAAGCTTTTGCACAGTACCCGTATATTTAGCCGGAATTTGTACTAATGCTTTGTCAGTCATTACATCACAAACCGCTTGGTCTTCTTCTATTTCGTCGCCTTGTGCAACTAACCAATCAACAATTTCACACTCAACAATACCCTCGCCGATATCGGGTAGTATAAAGTCTTCTAGCAAATCAATTGAGCTAGTGTTTGCTTGTAGTTCAGTTGTAACGTCTTCTTGAACTGCTTCATTATTTACACTGTCACCGGCTACATCCATAGCAAATAATGGGGCATGTACTTTAGCAATTTCACCTTTTTGATAATAAAGCTTAGTAATTACACCATCATGTACAGCCGGAATTTGCACTAATGCTTTATCTGTCATTACATCACAAATAGGCTGATCTTCAGATACGCTATCGCCCTCTTTGATTAACCATTCAACAACTTCGCATTCAACAATGCCTTCACCAATATCGGGTAATATAAAATCTTTAGCCATGGTAACCCCTAAAAATCCATTGATTGTTTAATTGCAGCCAGTACTTTTAACGCATCCGGTACATATTCTTTTTCAAGCGCAAGCGGATATGGTGTATCTAAGCCGCACACTCGCATAATAGGAGATTCTAAATGTAGGAAGCACTCATGTTGAATAGTTGCCGCTATTTCAGCGCCAAAGCCATTTGTAATAGGCGCTTCATGGCTAACAACTAGCCGACCCGTTTTGGTTACCGACTTAGCAATGGTGTCTACATCCCATGGTAATATACTTCTAAGATCTATTACTTCACAGCTTATACCTTGCTCACTGGCTTGTTTAGCAGCCTCTTCTACAATCTCCATTTGCGCGCCCCAAGCAAGTACGGTTATATCAGCCCCTTCTTGTACTACTTCGGCTTTTCCGAGCTCAATAGTGTAATCTTCTTCAGGTACTTCACCAATTGATGCACGGTACAAACGCTTTGGTTCAAAGAATAAAACAGGGTTATCATCTTTAATACACGCACGTAACAAACCTTTTGCTTGATAAGGATTACGTGGTACCACTATTTTTAAGCCAGGCGTATGTGCAAAATATGCCTCAGGTGATTGCGAATGATATAAACCACCGGCAATACCACCACCATAAGGTGTACGTATAGTTAAATTCCCTACGTTGAACTCGTTACCACTACGGTATCTAAATTTTGCTGATTCATTAACTATTTGGTCAAATGCCGGAAAAATATAATCAGCAAATTGTATTTCAGCTAAAGCAGGTGCACCAAATGCCGCTAAACCATTAGCAAAACCTAAAATACCTTGTTCAGTTAAAGGTGTATTAAAAACACGATGCTTACCGTATTTTTCTTGTAGGCCCGATGTTGCTCTAAATACGCCACCAAAGTAACCAACATCTTCACCAAAAATACAGGCTTGAGGATGTTCATTCATTGTAATGTCGAGCGCAGAGTTTATTGCGTGTAGCATGTTCATTTTAGCCATTACTTGATTCTCCCTGCTGTGATCGGATACGCATCTGGGTGCTTTTTAATATGCTCTTTTAATTCGTTATATTGACGAACAAGAGAAGGAATTGGCGTATCGTATACATCAGAAATTAGTTCTTCTAATGCAGGTTTTTGTAATATTTCTGCACGCTTAAGGGCTGCTAAAATTTCTTCGCGAATAGACTCTTTTGCTTTTACGTCTTGGTCTTCGTTTAACCAGTCTTGCTTAACAAGCCATTTTCTAAATTTATCAATTGGGCACGTTTGATTATTTGCCTCTTCATCTTTTGAGCGATACCCACTAGGATCGTCAGATGTAGAGTGCGCACCTAATCGATACGCTATAGATTCAATTAAAACAGGTTCACCTTGGGTAGTTGCAATTTCGCGCGCTTTTTTTGTTGCAGCGTAAACAGCCAATGCATCAGCTCCATCCACCCTAATCGTTTTAATGCCGTAGCCAACACCACGAGAGGCAATACCATCACCTTTAAATTGCTCATCTGCCGGAGTAGATATTGCATAGCCGTTATTACGGGCAAAAAATATAACGGGTGCTTTGTGTACAGCAGCCATATTTAAACCGGCATGAAAATCGCCTTCCGATGCCGCACCCTCACCAAAATAACAAATCGTCACGTTATCGATATTGCTTGCAAGCTCACCTGTTGTTGCATCTATATGCTTTACTTTTTGTCCGTAGGCATAACCTGTAGCTTGAGGAATTTGAGTACCTAATGGCGATGAGATAGTCATGTAATTCAATTCCTTAGAACCATAATGAATCGGCATTTGGCGGCCTTTGCCTAAATCCAATTCGTTTGAAAACATTTGGTTCATAAACTGATCAAGTGTAAAGCCACGATAATGAAGTGCAGCTTGCTCACGGTATTGCGCCATTATCATATCGTCTTGATCTAGTGCTGCGGCAGACGCGGTTACAGCGGCCTCTTCACCTAAGCATTGCATATAAAAGCTAACACGGCCTTGGCGCTGTGCGCCTTGCATACGCTCATCAAGCAGGCGAATAAAACGCATGGTTTCGTATAATTTAAGTGCGGTATGTTTTGAAATATCAGGTGCGGTTGCACTAGGATGAATGTCGCCGTCCTCAGTTAAAATACTAAGGGTTGGAATATTAAGCGCATTACCATCGATAAACTCTAGGTCATGGTTAATATTCAGCGATACGTTATTGGGATTACTCATAACCTACCTTCTTTTGTTGTCGGAAAAACAATGCCCCTGTGGATTATTATTATGGGTGATAGCTGCGAATAAACTTTGCAGCATCTGCACTGTCTTTAATTAAAGCTGCCAACACTTTACGTTAACGTAAAGTGTTATTCAACAAATCTGTGACGAAAGAAAAACAAATACTGATTAAAAAACTGGCAAGTTAACTATACGGCTAATTAAATTAATACCAATCATATAGTTAACTTCAATGTAGGTGTGGTCTGATGAGTTTTATTAAACGAAATTACTATCAATTTGCATAGGAATAACAGTAAGTAATGCTCGCTGCCCTAAAGCAACGTGTGCATTTGGGAAAATGATAGCTTCACCCTCAACGTCGGCATAGTAAGACGTATCACCGTCTGTAGCAAGCAGCTCCCCCTTTGCAAACCCGGTAAAGTTCTCAGCATCATCTGAAAATGGAAAACTAAACTCATCTTGTGTTCTGTTAATTGTACGATGTACAGCAAACAGCTCAAAGTCACTTGCATTAAACTGCGGGTATTCAACTTCATTTTGACTAATTAATGCAGTCAATGTTTTCTTGGTTTTTTCAAATCGAGTCATGTCGTTTTGACCAAAAGGTTTAACTTGACCCAGTTCAACAGTAAACGAGTCAGCACCGTGTACATACGACGAATAATAACTAAACGTTGTAGCTTCAGATTTCATCATCAATACGGTATTTACACCACAGCTTAATAAAAACTGTAATTGTGATTTTTTCCATGGTTTACCATGTAAGTATGGGTAGACGGCAAACTTCTCATTTTTTGAGCCACGAATTGCAGTATGTAAATCATAATGACTACGTGCACTGCCGTGCTCACCGCGCTCAAAAAAATCACTCACGTATTGTTCAAGCTTTGCAGCACGAACACGTTCATCATTCATAGCTATACCTTCTACAGTATGATGACCGTTAAATAACCTATTAAGGTTTTCTTCAACAAAACGTAAACCAATATTTATAGATTTAGGGTTACCGTAAATAAATAGCACTCGTTGAGCTAGCTTAAGTTCACCACTTATAATTTGCTTTATGAGCGAGTCACAAATTTCTATTGGCGCAGTCTCGTTACCGTGAACAGCGCTTGAAAGCACAACATCTTTTGTTGTTGTAACACGTGGTTGAAACTCAATAACGCCCGTATCATGAACAGTTACACGTGTACCATTTTCTAAAGCAAATTTACTTGCCTCTAAATGCCATTCATTATTACGACTGAGCGTTAAAAAATCGCCGGTACTTTTTAGTTCATTTAAATAACTTGGTTTGGCTAACATGATAAGCCCTTTTAATAATGTGAGAGGTACAAACAAAAACGGCTGAATAAATCAGCCGTTTTTAAATAGTTTAATTAGTGTTAGCTGATCACAGAGTCAACTAACTTTTTAGCTTCTTTTTCTAGAAGAGCTAAATGTTCTTCACCTTTGAAAGACTCAAGATAGATTTTATAAATATCTTCAGTACCTGATGGACGTGCAGCAAACCAACCATTTTCAGTCACTACTTTTAACCCACCTATTGCAGCGTTGTTACCCGGAGCATGAGTTAGCTTTTGTAAAATAGGCTCTCCAGCTAAGGTATCCGCTTTTACATCGTCAGCACTTAGTGCTTTTAAACGTGATTTTTGAGCGCTGCTTGCTGGCGCATCTAGTCGTTTATAAAGTGGTGAACCAAACTCTTGCTCAAGCTCTTTATAAAGCACTGAAGGTGTTTTACCTGTAACAGCTAAAATTTCTGCTGCAAGTAGCCCCATAATAAAGCCGTCTTTATCTGTACACCACACGGTGCCATCAAAACGTAAAAATGCAGCACCGGCACTTTCTTCGCCGCCAAAAGCAAGTTTTCCTTTATTTAAGCCCTCAACAAACCATTTAAAGCCTACAGGTACTTCTTTTACTTTGCGCTCATTTCTTGCTGCAACTTTGTCTATCATTGAGCTTGAAACCAGTGTTTTACCAATTTCTACGCTTGAATCCCAATCTCGGTGTTTTAATAAGTAATCAATCGCCACAGCTAAAAAGTGATTTGGGTTCATTAAACCATCAGGAGTAACAATGCCATGACGGTCATAGTCAGGATCGTTACCTATTGAAATATCAAAGTCATCTTTAAGCTTAATTAAATTAGCCATAGAGTAAGGAGACGAGCAATCCATACGTATTTTGCCATCTTTATCAAGAGGCATAAATGCAAAACGTGGATCAACACTGTCATTTACTACGGTTAAATCTAAATTATATTTTTGCGCTATTATTGGCCAAAAGTTAATACCTGAACCACCTAGTGGGTCTATACCTACTTTGATACCGGCCTCACTAATCGCTTTTAAATTAACGATATTTTCTAAATCGTTAATGTATGGTGTCATCAAGTCTTCATATTTAATAAAACCAGAACGAGACGCTTTAGCAAACGGGAACAATTCAACTTCAACTAAATCTTCCAACAAAAGTTGATTGGCTCTATCTTCAATCCACTTCGTCACATCTGTATCTGCTGGACCGCCATTAGGAGGGTTATATTTAAAACCACCATCTTCTGGAGGGTTGTGCGAAGGCGTTACAACAATACCGTCTGCCAGTTCATTAGGGTTAATTTTATTATGGCAAACAATGGCATGGCTAATAACTGGAGTAGGTGTAAAGTCGCCATTTTCTTGGGTGATTACTTGCACTTCATTTGCAACAAGCACTTCGATTGCTGAGTTAAACGCAGCTTCACTCAAGGCATGAGTATCTTTGCCCAAAAATAGTGGACCAAAAATGTCATTTTGCTTTCGGTAGTCACATATAGCTTGTGTAATTGCTAAAATATGAGACTCGTTAAATTTTACATCGTAAGAACAACCACGGTGTCCTGATGTACCAAAAGCAACACAATGCTCTGGGTTTTGCTCAAGGTCGGGCTCATTTAAATAATAAGCAGAAACTAACTTAGGAACATTAACCAATATTGATTGTGGAGCAGCTTTGCCTGCGCCTGAGTGAATAGCCATTATATTTCCTTACAAGTAATCGCGAATTTTTTCAGCTTGCTCTGCACTGTATCCTAGGCAAAGCGCAACTTCGTGAAGCATCATCTTTTTGCGCGTTGTATTAGAGTTAGTCATTACCCAATATTCACTATCAGTAATATTTTTAGGGTTCATGCTACTACCACTATTAACTAAGTCCTCTTTGCTTGTTGCAAAGTAAACTCTATCGCGGCCTTTTATCTCTAAAACAGCACTAAAATCCGTTTTATGGGTTCTATAAAACGCACTTAAAATAAACAAAAACCGACCAACAACGCCTTTTTGCATTGCTAACTCTTCTTTATTTAATATATTAAAAACATTAGCGCTTTTTTGCTTCACGGGTGTGACAGCATCAGGCGCTTTTACCTTTGTTGGCTCAGCAACTTGCTCAGAACTTGGTAAAGTATTGGTTGTTATCGCAGTTTGATTATTTTGATTAAGTTCTACGTTAGCGGTTTGAATTTTTTCGCCGCTGAGGTTTAATAAACGACGTAAAATAGTGGATGCACTCTCACCAATACTTTGCGTATTGCTGGCAATATATTGATATAACTCGTCGTCTATGTCGATTTGTTTCATGTTCTTCCTGTCATTACGGGTCACATTTTTTTCTCCCGTGTGATTATACCCAAACCAATCAGAAATGCGAGTTACAACAAGCACTCCCATAAACATAACCTGTAAACAGCAATTACAGAATAAACTTTACTCAATGTCGTTGATTTAATACCCAATAGCCCAATGTAATAAATAGTGGCTGCATTTTTTTGCTTTTTAAAGCAATGCTCGTCAAACTATGCAAAATTTTAGGAGACTGGTATGCAGCTAAATTACAAACAACAGGGGCAAGGCCCTGATGTTATTTTAATTCATGGCCTTTTTGGATCACTAGAAAACTTAAATGTGATCGCAAAACCGCTCAGTGAGCATTTTAATGTAATAAATGTGGATTTACGCAACCATGGCCTTTCACCCCATTGTAACGAAATGAACTACCCTGCTATGTCGCAAGATATTTTAGAACTAATGGATAGTTTAAATATTAATAAAGCACATGTAATCGGCCACTCAATGGGCGGTAAAGTTGCAATGCAATTAGCACTAACACAACCTGAACGTGTTAATAAGCTTGTAGTACTAGATATTGCGCCCGTAAGCTACCCGGCTCGTCACACACAAATTTTAAAGGCCCTCAACGCCGTGGCTAATGAGAACATAAGTGATAGAAAGCAAGCAGATTCAATAATGGCACCTTATATTGATGAACAAGGCGTTCGCCAATTTTTACTTAAAAGCTTAGCTAAAAATGAAAGTGGCCAGTTTGCTTGGCGATTTAACTTAAAGGTGCTTGACGAAAAATATTCGACAATTACCGCCAATGTTAATGAAAACAATTCTTGTTTGTGTGATACTCTTTTCATTAAAGGTAATGATTCTGACTATATTTTACCCGAGCATCGTAGTGCAATAATGGCACTATTTAAAAATACCAAAGCAAAAATCATTCATGGTGCAGGTCATTGGCTTCATGCCCAAAAGCCACTTGCTGTAAATAAAGCGATAAGTGACTTTTTAACTGCGGTTTAAAGCGATTTTATCGCGTGTTTTTGATTCAGCGCACTAAATAATTGCAGATTTATATGCTATAGTACGCGCCGTTTAATTTAAAGGTTATACGTTGATGGTCAGTCAGTTAATTAACGAATTTGATACCCTAGGGTTGTATTTTGGCTTAGCCGGTATATTCATATTCATCGGCATGGCAATTAAAGACGTACTAAAAAGTGGTAATGTGCCTAAGTTTGGACAATATATTGTTTGGGGTGTGCTCTTTTTAGGGTGTTCTGGCTTTATTGCTAAAGGCCTTATTCAAGTATTTTGGCAAGGCGCAGGTGTAGGTTAAGCATGGCGAAGTCAGAAACAGATAGAACAACACTCGATTTATTTGAATACGAAAAACGCCCAGGCAGACCTAAAACTAATCCCCTTTCTAGGGATATGCAGTTAAAGGTTAATAAACGTAATCAAATAAAAAGAGATAAAGCACGTGGTTTAAAGCGTGTTGAATTTAAAGTTTCATCACAGTTATATCAGGCACTTAGTGATATGGCAGATGCACAAAATATTAGCCGCAGTGCGTTGATCGAAACGATTTTACAAGAAAGATTGGCTATTGATACATAAAAGGTTGTAAATCCATGGCAAGTGTAGGCATTTTTTTCGGAAGTGATACAGGTAACACAGAACACGTAGCAAAAATGATCCAAAAAGAATTGGGTAAAAAACTTGTTGCTGTTCACGATATTGCAAAAAGCTCTAAAGAAGAGATTGCTGAATTCGATTTGATCTTATTCGGTATCCCTACTTGGTACTACGGCGAAGCACAATGTGATTGGGATGATTTTTTCCCAGAGCTTGAAGAAGTTGATTTTGAAGGCAAGCTAGTTGCTATTTTCGGTTGTGGTGATCAAGAAGATTACGCAGAGTACTTTTTAGATGCAATGGGCATGATCAACGATATCGTTACTGAACGTGGCGCAATTGTTGTAGGTCATTGGCCAACTAAAGGCTATGACTTTGAAGCATCTAAAGGCATGGCGGATGACAATCACTTTGTAGGTTTGGGCATTGATGAAGATCGCCAACCTGAACTAACCGAAGAACGTGTTAAAGCCTGGTCTGCGCAAGTCTTTGAAGAAATGTGTTTAAGCGAATTAGCTGACTAGTTTCTCCCCTCTTTACGCTAGCTGTTTAAATAATTATCAAACAGTTAGCGTTTTAAGTCTAAATTACAATTATGATCAATTGTTCTTTGCACTTAACACCTAGGCACGTTATTCTTACTGTTGCTAATGTGTCGTGTACATCTTTGCAAGATGTCTAGTATAACCAAATAAAATTGAGACAGATTTAATGACTGATCACAACTTGGAACTTAAAAAAGCCGGTTTAAAAGTAACTTTACCGCGTATTAAAATTTTAGAGATTTTACAATCTCCAGATAACCAACACATCAGCGCTGAAGATGTTTACAAAATTCTATTAGACCTTGGTGAAGAAATTGGCCTAGCGACAGTTTACCGTGTACTTAACCAATTTGATGACGCTGGCATTGTAAGCCGTCATCACTTTGAAGGTGGTAAATCAGTATTTGAACTTTCAGGCAGTACTCACCACGACCACTTAGTATGTTTAAAGTGTGGCAAGGTTGTTGAGTTTGAAGATGACATGATTGAACGTCGTCAACTTGAGATTGCTGAAGAAAATGGTATTACACTTACTAATCATTCTTTATATTTATACGGCGAGTGTAACGATAAAGTAGCATGTAAAGCATTTAGCGATGCCAACAGCTAATACCGCTTTTTAAAATAAAAAAACCTGCTAATTGCAGGTTTTTTTGTGTCTAAATATTGTGGCTCAATAAACAATTAACTAAGTTAACTATTTTGAGAGTAGGAAACCGTATCTATAACAAGGCAAAAAATTCGTAATCCACTTCTTTTATCACAGAACTTTAAGCACAGTTAGCGTCAGGTTTGCCCCCTCAAATTTTTTAATTTATTGCAAATTAGTATAATGCCCAATATGTTATTGGGCATTATAGCACTAGCTATTACTGAGTTTTAGACCATGAGTCACGAAGACCCACTGTTTGATTAAATACAACATTATCTGATTTTGAATCGCGAGAAAAATACCCTGTTCGCTCAAATTGAAAGCCCTGCTCTGCTTGTGAATTAGCAAGTGAAGGCTCAAGTTTAGCATTGTGTAAAACAACTAATGATTCAGGGTTTAATGTAGTTTCAAACTCATCAGCGGCAGCTGGGTTTGGTACATTAAATAAACGGTCATACAAGCGTACTTCAGCGGTAATAGACTCTGGTGCAGAAACCCAATGAATAACACCTTTCACTTTACGACCATCACTTGGGTTTTTGCCTAGTGTTTCGTTATCGTAAGTACAGTAAATAGTGGTTATTTCACCATTTTCGTCTTTTTCTACACGCTCTGCTTTAATAACATAAGCGCCACGTAAACGTACCTCTTTATCAAGCACTAAACGTTTAAACTTGTTATTTGCTTGCTCTTTAAAGTCTTCTCGTTCGATGTAAATTTCGCGCGTGAATGGTACATCACGTCGACCCATTTCTTCTTTATTAGGGTGATTAGCCACTGATAAAGTTTCAATTGTATTTTCATCGTAGTTTTCGATAACCACTTTAACGGGATCTAATACTGCCATTGCACGCGGTGCATTTTCGTTTAGGTCTTCACGAATACAGGCTTCAAGCATACCCATTTCAACCATGTTTTCTTGTTTTGTTACACCAATACGTAAACAAAACTCACGAATAGAACCAGGCGTATAACCACGGCGACGTAAACCCGCTATGGTAGGCATGCGAGGATCGTCCCAGCCTTCAACAAACTTATTTACAACTAAGTCATTTAGCTTACGCTTAGACATAATTGTGTATTCTAGATTTAAACGAGAAAACTCAATTTGCTGTGGATGACATTCAAGGCTGATATTATCAAGCACCCAATCGTATAAACGACGGTTATCTTGAAATTCTAGTGTACAAAGTGAATGTGTAATACCTTCAAGCGCATCAGATATACAATGTGTAAAATCGTACATAGGGTAAATGCACCATTTATCGCCCGTTTGGTGATGAACCGCAAAGCGTACACGGTAAATAATTGGATCGCGCAGCACCATAAATGAGCTGGCCATATCAATTTTAGCACGCAGAACACATTCACCTTCTTTGAATTCACCAGCGCGCATTTTTTCAAATAATACTAGGTTTTCTTCAATTGAAGTATCTCGGTACGGGCTATTTTTACCAGGCTCTTTTAACGTACCACGGTATTCACGTGCTTGATCTGCTGTTAAAAAACAAACGTAAGCTAAACCTTTTTCAATAAGTTCTACAGCATAACCATATAAAGTATCAAAGTAATTCGATGAATACTTTATGTCGCCACTCCAGTTAAAACCTAACCATTTAACATCTTCTTTTATAGAGTTAACATAGTTAATATCTTCTTTTTCTGGATTTGTATCGTCAAAACGTAGATTACATAAACCGTCGTAATCTTTTGCGATACCAAAATTTAAACAAATTGATTTTGCATGGCCAATGTGTAAAAAGCCATTTGGTTCAGGTGGAAAACGAGTATGCGTTGTCGCATGCTTTCCACTTGCTAAATCTTCATCAATTCGGGTTCTAATAAAGTTACTTGGGCGATTCTCAATTTCCGCCATAGGAGTGCAATCCTCTGAATATTCGTGATAACAAAACTAATGCATTATTACAAAAACAAACACTAACATACAGCACTAGATGCGGGTTTATTCTAGAAATTGCTCAACTTTAATTCTTATTAAGTCTTGTTTATAGATAAAATTTGTTTTAGCGCAATATTTAAGTCATCAAATGATTTTATAGTACGCGTAACCCCGAATAAAAAGGACTCTAAGATGGCAAACTCTACACAACACCGTGTTTATATCCCTACAAATGCTCGTGCAAATCATTATTTATTAGCAGAGCTAACACCCAACGAAGATTTCTATAAAAGCTTTAGCAATATTGATTGCTGCTATGAGCGCATAGCACGCCAGCTTTTTGCTTGTTGTGATGAATATGAATTACACAATGTGCATTTATTAGCTAACGATAAACTTCCTGTTGTACGCTTTCATGATGAGTCTTATCAATTAGAAACACAAAAGCAAATGCTGTTCTTTTATAACCCTCGCTATCACGAAGCGCATAAGGTCTATTACGCTAAAGGTGAGAAAAGTAAAAAAATACGATTATTATTTTTAGCAACCGGCGATGATCTAAGAGCAAACTCAGCTCATTTTCATAATAAGGTGCTTAAAGTTCTAAATTATTTGCAAGGACATTTATTTTTAAACCAACCTCAATTTAAATTACGCGATCACCAACATTTAACATACGACTTATTTGCTAAAGAAAAAGGTAATAAAGAAAGTTATGGATACAAATTAAGAAGTCTCTACCCTCGCTACCAGTCTAGGCACTGTAATATTCCAGATACTCACGCTGAAATGACCTACGTAACGTTCTCTATTCCCGTTTCACGCGCTATTAAAACCCAGTTTCAAGCGTTAATAAATAATAATGACTATGCTAAATTTTATGATTATTTTGAAGATTCATTTAACAAAGCGTGTATTACAAATAAACTGAGTCACGGCGCTATGGTTGCCAATGGTGCACTGCCCATAGTTCGTAATAGCAAAATTGATAAAAATGAGAGCAATTGTGAAATACAAAAACTAAGCTTTAATACACAAGACAATCAATTGGATTTAAAAAGCTTTTACCAAAGCGATAAGTTAGTCGAAACACTACATTTTGTAATTGTTGCAACAGATAAAGATAAGCATGAGATAGGCTACGGGCGTTTTATGAATCAAGTAGAAAAAACAATACATACAATGTCCTCTGAGCTATCTATAAATAAAGAGCGACAAGATTTATCTGTGCGGTTTTTTCAGCATATTAGTTACCCTTACTAATTTTTAGTCAATAACAAAAAGGCTCGCAAATGCGAGCCTTTTTAAAGATTAAACTAACTGAATTACCAGCCTGTTTTTTCTTTAAGTGCTTTACCGATATCAGCAAGTGAACGTACAGTTTGTACGCCAGCAGCTTCTAGTGCAGCAAATTTCTCATCAGCAGTACCTTTACCGCCTGCGATGATTGCGCCAGCGTGACCCATGCGCTTACCTTCTGGTGCAGTAACACCAGCAATGTAAGATACAACAGGTTTAGTTACGTTAGCTTTGATGTACTCTGCAGCTTCTTCTTCTGCAGTACCACCAATTTCACCAATCATTACGATTGCTTCAGTTTGTGGATCTTTTTCGAACATTTCTAGAACGTCGATAAAGTTAGTACCTGGGATTGGATCACCACCAATACCAACACACGTAGACTGACCAAAACCAGCATCTGTAGTTTGCTTAACAGCTTCGTACGTTAAAGTACCAGAGCGAGAAACAATACCTACTTTACCAGGCTTGTGGATGTGACCAGGCATGATACCAATCTTAGTCTCACCAGGGGTGATAACACCTGGACAGTTAGGACCGATCATACGAGTACCTGTTTGATCTAGTTTAACTTTAACGTCAACCATATCAAGTGTAGGGATACCTTCAGTGATACAAACAATTAGCTCGATGCCAGCATCGATAGCTTCTAAGATTGCATCTTTACAGAAAGGTGCTGGTACGTAGATAACTGAAGCAGTTGCGCCAGTTTCTTGTACTGCATCACGTACTGTGTTGAATACAGGAAGACCAAGGTGCGTTTGACCGCCTTTACCTGGGCTAACACCACCAACCATTTGTGTACCGTACTCAAGCGCTTGCTCTGAGTGGAAAGTACCTTGGCCACCAGTGAAACCCTGACAGATAACTTTTGTATCTTTATTGATTAATACAGACATTATTTGCCCTCCGCAGCAGCAACAACTTTTTCAGCAGCGTCTGTTAATGATTCAGCAGCGATGATGTCTAAGTCAGAGCTCTTAAGAACTTCACGACCTAATTCAGCATTAGTACCTTCTAAACGTACAACTACAGGTACATTTACGCCAACTTCTTTAACTGCGCCAATGATACCTTCAGCAATCATGTCACAACGTACGATACCGCCAAAGATGTTAACTAAAACAGCTTTAACATTGTCGTCAGAAAGGATGATTTTGAATGCTTCAGAAACACGTTCTTTAGTCGCGCCGCCACCAACATCTAGGAAGTTAGCTGGCTTGCCGCCGTGTAGGTTTACGATGTCCATAGTACCCATCGCTAGGCCTGCACCGTTAACCATACAACCCACGTTACCATCTAATGCTACGTAGTTAAGCTCAAAGCTTGCTGCATGTGCTTCACGTGCATCTTCTTGAGATGGATCGTGGAACTCACGGATTTTTGGTTGACGGTAAAGTGCATTACCATCAATACCGATTTTGCCGTCAAGACAGTGAAGGTTACCTTCATCTGTGATTACTAACGGGTTGATTTCAAGAAGTGCGAAATCGAAATCGTTAAACATTTTACCAAGACCCATGAAGATCTTAACGAACTGTTTCATTTGTGTTGGGTTAAGACCCAATTTGAAACCAAGTTCACGTGCTTGGTAAGCTTGAGGACCAACTAATGGATCGATCTCAGCTTTGTGGATAAGTTCTGGTGTTTCTTCAGCAACAGTCTCAATTTCAACACCGCCTTCAGTAGACGCCATGAAAACAACTTTGCGAGAAGCACGGTCAACTACTGCACCTAGGTACAGTTCGTTTGCGATATCTGTACAGCTTTCAACTAAAATTTTAGCTACTGGCTGACCATTTTCGTCTGTTTGGTAAGTAACTAGGTTTTTACCTAACCAGTTAGCTGCAAACGCTTTTACTTCGTCGATAGTTTTAACTAGCTTTACACCGCCAGCTTTACCACGTCCACCTGCGTGAACCTGAGTTTTAACAACCCACATATCACCGCCGATTTTCTCAGCAGCTGCAGCAGCTTCTTCAGGTGTATCGCAAGCGAAACCTTGAGAAACTGGTAAACCATATTCGGCAAAAAGTTGTTTTGCCTGATACTCATGCAAATTCATGATGCTTTATCCAATTTTTTATACTAAAAGAGCTGAATATTTATTCAATAAACAACTATCCCAAATTGCGCACTTAGTATAGATCCCAAGGCTTAACATGAAAACCCCAGTAAGACCAAAGGCGCAAAAAAAAAGCTGTGAATTGTGGTTCACAGCTTACATTTCATACTACTTGATTAAACATCCAGTAATAAGCGAGTTGGATCTTCAAGTAACTCTTTAATAGTTACTAAGAAACCAACAGATTCTTTACCATCTATTTGGCGATGATCGTAAGAAAGTGCCAAATACATCATAGGAAGAATTTCAACTTTACCATTTACTGCCATTGGACGGTCTTGGATTTTGTGCATTCCCAAAATTGAAGACTGTGGCAAGTTAATGATAGGCGTAGATAGTAACGAACCGAATACACCACCGTTTGTAATTGTGAAGTTACCACCTGTCATATCGTCAAGCGTTAGCTTACCGTCACGACCTTTAAGTGCTAGTTCACGAATACCTTTTTCAATTTCAGCAACTGATAGCTTATCGCAATCTTTAAGAACTGGTGTTACTAAACCACGAGGCGTAGAAACAGCAATGCTGATGTCAAAATAATTGTGGTATACGATATCGTCGCCATCGATTGACGCATTTACATCAGGGAAACGTTTAAGTGCTTCAGTGACTGCTTTCACGTAGAAAGACATGAAACCTAAGCGAATACCGTGACGCTTTTCGAATACTTCTTGGTACTGCTTACGAAGATCCATAATTGGCTTCATATTAACTTCGTTAAACGTAGTCAACATTGCAGTAGAATTTTTAGCTTCAAGAAGACGGTTAGCAATCGTTTTACGTAGGCGTGTCATAGGAACACGTTTTTGAGTACGATCACCCATTGGCGCAGCCGGTGCCGCAGCTTCAGTTTTCTTAGCTGATGGCGCAGGTGCTTTTAAGAAGGTATCAACATCTTCTTTAGTTACGCGGCCATTTTTGCCAGTACCTTTGATTTTAGAAGCATCTAGACCTTTTTCAGCAATTAAGCGACGAACTGATGGCGTTAACACATCAGAGCTATCACTTGAATCAGCCGCAGGAGCCGCTTCTTCTTTAGCAGCAGGAGCAGCTGGTGCGCCGCCCGCTTTCACTGAGCCAATTACTTGCTCACCAAGAACAGTATCGCCTTCGGCGTTGATTATCTCACCCATAATGCCGTCTTCTTGAGCTACTACTTCAAGAACAACTTTATCAGTTTCAATATCTACTAAGTTTTGGTCGCGTGTAACTGCGTCACCTGGTTGTACATGCCATGTAGCAACTGTTGCGTCTGCAACTGATTCTGGAAGTACAGGTACTTTAATATCCACTTCTTTACCTTCTGATGCTGGTGCTGATTGCGCCGCTGGCGCGTCTTCTGATTTAGTTGGTGCAGATTCTTTGTCAGAGTCATCACTTGCTGGTGCTGCATCAGCATCACCAATTAAACCGATAACTTGATCGCCAAGTACCGTTGCACCTTCTTCTTGTGAAATTTCAGTGATTACACCGTCATTTGGTGCAACTACTTCTAAAACCACTTTATCTGTTTCAATGTCTACTAAGTTTTGGTCACGGCTTACTTTGTCGCCAACACTTACATGCCATGTAGCAACGGTAGCATCTGCAACCGACTCAGGAAGAACAGGAACTTTAATTTCTGTGCTCATTGCTTATCCTTTATTTTCTATAGTAAGCGCGTCTGCAACGAGCGCTTGTTGTTCTTTAGTATGTACTGACATGTAACCACACGCTGGTGATGCTGAGGCTTTACGCCCTGCATATTTTAATTTAGCACCTTGTGGGATTGCATCAATAAAGTGATGTTGCGAACAATACCAAGCACCTTGGTTTTGCGGCTCTTCTTGACACCAAACAAAATCAGTTACATGTTGGTAACGCTCCATAATCGTTTGCATTTCGTCATGTGGGAACGGGTATAACTGTTCAACACGAACAATAGCAACATTGTCTTGCTCAAGCTTACGGCGTTCTTGTAAGAGCTCGTAATAAACTTTACCACTACAAAATACAACGCGTTCTACTTTTTCAGAGTTAATATCATCGATTTCGTCGATCATATTATGAAAAACCCCCTGCGAAAGCTCTTCAAGCGATGAAGTCGCAAGAGGATGACGAAGCAATGACTTAGGTGTCATGACAATCAGTGGACGGCGAAGCGGTCTAACTGATTGACGACGTAACATCGCGTAAACTTGTGCTGGTGTAGAAGGAACACATACTTGCATATTATGATCCGCACATAGTTGTAAAAAGCGTTCAAGACGCGCAGAGCTATGCTCTGGGCCTTGGCCTTCGTAACCATGTGGTAACAAAATTGTAAGACCACATAAACGGCCCCACTTTTGCTCACCAGAACTTAAGAATTGGTCAAATACAACCTGTGCACCGTTTGCGAAGTCACCAAATTGTGCTTCCCAAAGTACTAATGAAGTAGGCTCTGCTGTGGCATAACCGTATTCAAAAGCAACCACGGCTTCTTCAGAAAGTACTGAGTCAAATACTTGGAAAGTACCTTGATCTTCACTTAAATGTTGAAGAGGTGTGTAAGTTGCGCCATCAGATTGACTGTGTACAACAGCATGACGGTGGAAGAACGTACCACGACCTGAATCCTGCCCTGTTAAACGAATATCAGTGCCTTCAGTTGCAATTGTTGCATAAGCAAGTGTTTCTGCCATACCCCAATCAAGTGGTTTCTCACCGTTTGCCATTAATTTACGATCATCGTAAATCTTTTTAACGCGAGATTGAGCTTTATATTGCTCTGGGTAAGAAGCTATTTTCTCACCGAGTGCTTTAAGCTCTTCTACTGGTACGCTTGCGTCATAATCAACATTCCATTCATGGCCTACATATTTAGCCCAATCAGAAGAGTGTGATGTCTCTGGCTGAATTTCTTCAACAACACAGTT
The DNA here is from genome assembly GCF_005886985.1 of Pseudoalteromonas sp. S3178. Lineage (NCBI taxonomy): Bacteria > Pseudomonadati > Pseudomonadota > Gammaproteobacteria > Alteromonadales > Pseudoalteromonadaceae > Pseudoalteromonas > Pseudoalteromonas sp. S3178. Next base: position 151,894 of record NZ_PNCW01000027.1, read on the forward strand.
ACCATCATCTAAACCATTACGGTAATCATCAGCAAGTGCTTTAATTTCACTTTCTGTGAATGAGCCTTCAGACATAAGCTGATCAGCATAGATTAAACGAGGTACTGGGTGTTTTTTGATTTTTTGATACATAAGAGGCTGTGTAGCATTTGGCTCATCAGCTTCGTTATGACCATGGCGACGGTAACAAACTAGATCGATTACTACGTCACGTTTAAACTGATTTCTGAAATCAAGTGCAATTTGCGTAACAAATGCAACTGCTTCAGGGTCATCAGAGTTAACGTGGAAAATAGGAGACTGAACCATTTTTGCAATGTCAGTACAGTAGTCTGTAGAGCGTACGTCATCTTGTTTTGATGTTGTAAAACCAACTTGGTTATTTACAACTATGCGTATGCTACCACCACAGCTAAATGCGTTTGTTTGAGACAGGTTAAATGTTTCTTGAACAACACCTTGACCCGTTACCGCAGAATCACCATGAATTGTGATTGGTAGTGCTTTAATACCTGAACTATCGCTTAAGCGGTCAAGACGTGCACGTACCGAGCCCATAACAACTGGGTTAACAATCTCTAGGTGAGATGGGTTAAATGCAAGCGCCATATGAACGTTGCCACCTTTGGTCGCAAAATCTGACGAGTAACCCATGTGGTATTTAACATCACCAGAGCTTAATGTATCTTTATGTTTACCGGCAAATTCATCAAATAACTCTGATGGATTTTTACCAAGTACATTAACAAGTACATTGAGACGACCACGGTGAGCCATACCTATAACAGCTTCTTGCTGGCCGCTTTCACCTGCTCGGTGAATAAGCTCTTTTAGCATTGGAACTAACGCATCACCACCTTCCAGTGAGAAGCGCTTAGCACCCGGGAACTTAGCCCCTAAATATTTTTCAAGACCGTCAGCCGCTGTTAGTCCTTTAAGGATACGTAGCTTTTCATCTTTTTCGAATTTAGGCCTAGACTGAACAGATTCTAAACGTTGTTGTAACCAACGCTTTTCTTCTGTTGATGTGATGTGCATATACTCAGCACCAATAGAACCACAATATGTAGTTTTAAGCGCTTGGTATAGTTCACCTAAAGGCATAGTATCGCGGCCTACGGCAAACGAACCTACGTTAAACTCGCGGTCAAAATCACTTGAAGATAAGTCATGGTACTCTAGCTCTAAATCTCGTACACGCTCTCGCTGCCAAATACCTAATGGATCTAGGTTTGCATTTTGGTGACCACGAAAACGGAAAGCATTAATAAGTTGAAGCACTTTAACCTGTTTAAGGTCAGAGCTACTTCCCTCTGCTACCACCACTTCTCTATGCTTGTTTTTAGCAAGCTGTGCAAATTGTGAGCGAACTTCTGAATGTTTTACTTCAACATCCACACCATCTACTTTAGGTAATTGTTCGAACACTTCTCGCCATTCTTCTGGCACAGAAGTCGCATCGTCTAAATACGCTTCATAAAGCTCTTCTACATAAGCAACGTTACCGCCGTTTAAATGTGAAGATTCTAGCCATGCCTTCATCACACCTTCGTGCATTTATAAGCCCTTTTCTTTAGCGCAGAAATTAATAGTTATCATAACAAGATGGCTAATAAAAATTATTAGCCATCTTACGTTTACTAAGTAATCAAACCGCTCGGTTTAATAACATAGATTTGATTTGTCCAATTGCTTTAGTCGGGTTTAACCCCTTAGGACAAACGCTAACACAGTTCATGATACTGTGGCAACGGAACACACTGAACGCATCGTCTAAGTCAGCTAAACGTTCTTCAGTTGCCGTATCGCGGCTATCAGCCAAGAAGCGGTATGCGTGAAGAAGGCCTGCTGGACCGATGAACTTGTCTGGATTCCACCAGAACGAAGGACACGATGTTGAACAACATGCACATAATATACACTCATAAAGCCCATCTAATTTATCACGTTCTTCAATTGATTGAAGACGTTCGCCTGCAGCAGGCTCGTCATTAATTAGGTATGGTTTAACTTTTTCGTATTGAGTGTAGAACTGACTCATGTCAATAACAAGGTCACGAACCACTGGTAAGCCAGGAAGTGGACGTACTACTATTTTACCTTTACCGCCTTTTTGCAGTGTAGATAAAGGAGTGATACATGCAAGACCATTTTTACCATTCATGTTAACACCGTCAGATCCACACACACCTTCACGGCATGAGCGACGGAAAGATAATGTTGGATCTTGCTCTTTTAAAAGTAAAAGTGCATCCAAAACCATCATGTCCTGACCTTCCTCTGTTTGCAAGGTGTATTCTTGCATACGAGGTGCGTTATCAACATCTGGATTATAACGATAAACTGAAAACTGTACTTGTGCCATCGTCTATCTCCTAGTAAACACGTGCTTTAGGTGGGAAAGCTTCACGCGTTTTAGGCGCATAGTTCACATCACGTTTACTCATTTCATCCGTTACCGGATTAAATACTGAGTGACATAACCAGTTTTCGTCATCACGATCTGGGAAGTCAAAGCGCGAATGTGCACCACGGCTTTCTGTACGGAAGTTTGCAGCTACTGCAGTTGAGTAAGCTGTTTCCATTAAGTTGTCTAGTTCAAGACATTCGATACGTTGCGTGTTGAAGTCTGATGATTTGTCATCAAGACGAGCATGCTTAAGACGTTCACGAATTTCTTTAAGCTCAGTAAGACCTGTAGCCATCGAATCACCTTCACGAAATACCGAGAAGTTAAGCTGCATACATTGCTGTAAATCTTTTTTGATTTGAACCGGATCTTCACCTTGGCCAGCCGTTGAACTTTCCCAACGGTTGAAACGAGCAAGAGATGCTTCTAAGTCAGACTCAGATGCTGCTTTAGTAATTTCAACATCATTTAAGTACTTACCTAGGAAGTTACCTGCAGCACGACCAAATACCACTAAATCAAGTAGTGAGTTACCACCTAAGCGGTTTGCACCGTGTACCGATACACATGCAATCTCACCAACAGCAAATAAACCTTCAACTACTTTTTCGTTGCCGTTAGCATCGATTTGTAGCGCTTGGCCATTTACGTTAGTAGGAACACCACCCATCATGTAGTGACATGTTGGTATAACTGGAATTGGCTCTTTAGCTGGGTCAACGTGAGCAAATGTTTTAGCAAGATCACATACACCAGGTAGACGCAGATTAAGCGTTTCTTCACCTAAATGGTCAAGTTTAAGCTTAAGGTGTGGACCCCAAGGACCATCACAACCACGACCTTCACGGATTTCTGTCATCATTGAACGTGCTACAACATCGCGAGACGCTAAGTCTTTTGCGTTAGGAGCATAACGTTCCATGAAGCGTTCGCCATCTTTATTTAAAAGATAACCACCTTCACCACGACAACCTTCAGTTACTAGCGTACCAGCCCCTGCAATACCCGTTGGGTGGAACTGCCACATTTCCATGTCTTGCATAGAAATACCAGCACGTGTTGCCATACCAACACCATCACCGGTGTTAATGTGAGCATTAGTCGTTGATGCGAATATACGACCTGCACCACCTGTTGCTAATACCACTGCTTTTGATTTGAAAAAAGTGATTTCACCTGTTTCAATCTCGATTGCAGTACAACCTACTACATCACCGTTATCGTTTTTAACTAAATCAAGTGCATACCATTCAGAGAATACATTTGTTTTATTTTTAACGTTTTGTTGATAAAGAAGGTGTAATAATGCGTGACCAGTACGGTCAGCTGCTGCTGCAGTTCGAGCGGCTTGCTCGCCACCAAAGTTTTTCGATTGACCACCGAAAGGACGTTGGTAAACACGGCCATTTTCAAAACGAGAAAATGGTAAGCCCATGTTCTCTAATTCTGTAATAGCTTCTGGGCCAGTTTGACACATATATTCAATAGCGTCTTGGTCACCGATAAAATCGGAGCCCTTAACGGTATCGTACATATGCCATTCCCAGTTGTCTTCGTGTGAATTACCAAGCGCAACTGTAATACCGCCTTGGGCAGATACAGTATGTGAACGCGTTGGAAATACTTTAGAGATTAATGCACACGTTTTGCCAGATTCTGTAATTGCTAAAGCAGCGCGCATACCTGCACCACCGGCACCAATTACTACGGCGTCAAATTCACGAACAGAATATTTCACTTAAACACCCCATAAAACGATTAGACCAATAGCTACGTAAGCAAGTGACATAAGGTTTAAAACAAACCCTAATGCAGCACGAAGCTTTGCGCACTTAACATAGTCTGTAAGAACTTGCCAAAGGCCAATGTGGGTATGAACCATAATGCAAATAAGGGTAATTAACGTAAACCCTTTCATTGCTAGGTTAGAGAATAGGCCTGTCCAGGCTTCGAATGTGACTTCTGGCGTCGCTAAAAAATAGCCAATAATAAAAATCGCGTACGCAGTTATTATTAGTGCCGTGGTACGTAAAGATACGAAATCTTGTACACCATCACGTTTAAGAGTTGCTTGATTTAAGACCATATCCACACCCCTGCCAATACGGCAAATACAACGCCAAGTGCCATTGCAATTTTAGCGCTAAGGTTACCTGATTCAAGTTCTTCCCAATGACCCATATCCATAATGATGTGACGGATACCACCAATTAAGTGATAACCCAATACAGAAAGGGTGCCCCAAGCTATGAATTTGGCAATGAATCCGCTAAACAGACCCTTGACGAATTCAAAACCTTCAGCTGAAGAAAGAGACTCAGACCAAGCCCAAATGACAAACGTTAAAGCAAAAAATAATGCAACACCGGTGACGCGGTGAAAAATTGAAGCTTTAGCCGTTGCCGGCATAGATATAGTTGTTAGATCTAGATTTACAGGTCTTTGCTTTTTCACAGTTACTTGCCCATCTTTGCTCACAGTGGAGCTCATCTACTTGTTTTTCTAAAAACCCACCAAATATTACTGGTGGAACTATCAAAATAAACGCATCAAAACAGTTAAAGTTCACAAAGCTGTAAAAAATTAGCTGTAAAAATTTGTTTACCCAAAGTCAATACGGTTTAAAACCACCGTTAGTATATATACCCACAGGGCTTTTTACAATTCTTGTTTATTTATAGATGTTTGCGAATTAGCCAATAGTATTATATTTAATTAATACCGAATATTTATTATACATATATGCATAATGTTTATAAAAATTGACTTTAACCCCCTCTTTCACGTTAAAATGCGAAGATGTGCTTAAAACAGATTTCAGAACTTTAAAATCTAAAAATCAGAATAGATATCTTAATAGGAGATACATAGATGGCAGATAAAAAAGCCACAGTCCAGATTGATGGGCTAGATCCAATCGAACTTCCAATTTATCAAGGCACTGCTGGCCAAGATGTAATCGACGTACGAACGCTCGGTTCACATGGTCACTTTACTTATGACCCAGGTTTCATGTCGACTGGTTCTTGTGAATCTGCAATCACCTACATCGATGGTGGTAAAGGTGTACTACTACACCGTGGTTACCCAATTGAGCAATTAGCTGAAGATTCAAACTACATTGAGCTTTGTTACTTACTATTAAATGGTGAGTTACCAACGCAAGAGCAATACGACGCTTTTGCTAAGCAAATTACTCGCAGCACAATGCTAGACGAGAAAATTGCTAACTTCTTCCAAGGTTTCCGCTTTGATGCTCACCCAATGGCAATGCTATGTGGTGTAGTTGGCGCACTATCTTCTTTTTATCATGAAGACCTTGATATTACTGACGCTGAACAACGTAAAACAAGCGCAATTAAGTTAGTAGCTAAGTTACCTACTATTGCAGCTATGGCTTATAAAACAAATATCGGCCAACCGTTTGTATACCCACGTAATGATTTAAGCTACGCAGAAAACTTCTTGCATATGATGTTCTCTGTACCTGCTGAAGAATATAAAGTTAACCCAGTAACTGCAAAAGCTATGGATAAAATCTTTATGCTTCATGCAGATCATGAGCAAAATGCATCAACATCTACAGTACGTCTTGCTGGTTCATCAGGTGCTAACCCATACGCATGTATTGCTGCTGGTATTGCTTCACTTTGGGGCCCTGCACACGGCGGCGCTAATGAAGCATGTTTAAACATGTTAGAAGAAATTGGCTCTGTTGATCGTATTGATGAGTACGTAGCAAAAGCTAAAGACAAAGCTGACCCGTTCCGCCTTATGGGCTTTGGACACCGTGTTTACAAAAACTTCGATCCTCGTGCTACAGTAATGCGCCAAACGTGTCATGAAGTTTTAGCTGAGCTTAACATTCAAGATCCACTTCTAGATATTGCTATGAAGCTTGAGCAAATAGCACTTGAAGACCCATACTTTGTTGAGAAAAAACTATACCCTAACGTAGATTTCTACTCAGGTATTATCTTAAAAGCGATTGGTATTCCAACAAGCATGTTCACTGTAATCTTTGCAATGGCACGTACTGTTGGTTGGATCACTCACTGGGATGAGATGTTATCTCAACCTGGTCACAAGATCAGCCGCCCTCGTCAAATGTACACAGGTTACACTCAACGTGACTTCGTATCTACTGATAAGCGCTAATTAGCGTGCATTAGTATAAAAGGCCGCTTTTGCGGCCTTTTTTATTATCAATACTTGAGAATTATTATAAACCCATTACAATTCCTGCCTTAAAATGACCATGTTGAAGAGCTATGCCTGCTTTAGAATTTAATATTAATAAGATTAGAAATGATTTCCCTACTTTAAAGCAGTCAATAAATGATAATAAGCTTGTTTATTTAGACTCTGCAGCAACTACGCAGAAGCCCCAATCAGTCATAGACGTAATAAACGAGTTTTATACCAGTCAAAATGCAAACGTACATCGTGGACGCCATACATTAAGCGAACACGCAACAACTTTATACGAACAAGCTCGTGATAAAACAGCTAAGTATTTCAATGTATTAAGTAAAGAAATCGTTTGGACTAAGGGAGCCACTGAAGCAATAAATTTGGTAAGTAATGGTCTGCGAAGCCGTTTTAGTAAAAACGATACTATTATCATCTCTGCCCTTGAACACCACGCCAATATTGTGCCGTGGCAAGTTCTTAGTGAGCAAACAGGGGCTAAATTAATAGCCCTTCCAGTTAATCATGATGGTACATTAAATATTAAGCAATGCTGTGATTTTATTAAACAGTCTAAACCTAGCTTACTAACGATCACACAAGCATCTAACACGCTTGGTAATATCACCAATTTAGAGCCTCTTATTACGGCTGCAAAGGACGTTGATTCACTTGTTTTAATAGACGGTGCCCAAGGTGCAATGCATCTAAAGCCTGATTTGCGTAAATTAAACTGTGATTTTTACGTTTGCTCAAGCCATAAAATGCTTGGCCCTACAGGTTTAGGTGTACTTTATGGGCAGTATGAAGCGCTAAACTCATTAGATGTATATCAAACTGGTGGGGAAATGATAGATAAAGTATACCTTACCCATAGTACTTATCGCCCTGCACCTGCAAAATTTGAGACTGGTACTCCTAATATTTCTGGCGTATTGGGTTTTTCTGCCGCTTTGGATTATTTAAACGCTATGCAAAGCTCTAAGTTACACAGGTATGAACAAGAATTATTTAAGTATGCGGCTGAAAAACTGGTAACCATTGAAGGTATTACAATTTACAGTAACCTATCTGACAATATTGGTACGCTATCTTTTAATTTTAAAGATGAACATCCTTACGATTTGGCAACATTACTTGACGGTTATGGGGTTGCGGTAAGAGCTGGACACCATTGCACTCAGCCACTTATGGCTCATTTAGGACTTAATGGAACGCTTAGAGCCAGCTTTTGTTTTTATAATACCTATGAAGATGTTGATATATTCATCAATTCGCTTAAAGAATGTATCGCTTTATTAGATTAAACGTCACTTTTATAGAATTAATTAGGATAACTCATGACAAATACGTTTAAAAAAGTCACTGAATCTATAGAAAAAGCCCCTGCCTGGCAGCAAAAGTACCGTGAAATAATGCTATTGGGTAAAACTTTACCCGCATTACCTGATGTATTAAAAACCGAGGATGTATTAGTACCCGGCTGTGAAAGCAAGGTGTGGATGTTCGTTGAGTTTGATTTAAAAGAAAATACGTTAGTTGTTATTGGCGACTCAGATACACGCATTGTAAAAGGTTTATTAGCGATTATTTTAGCGTTGTATAATGGACTCACACCTGAGCAAGTAGTGAATATAAATGCGTACGAAGAATTTGACAAATTAGGTCTTATTAGCCACTTAAGTGCATCGCGTGGTAATGGGATAAAAGCCATGGTTGATAAAATTCAAACCATGGCACAACAAAAAATTAGCTAAGTAAATTTATACCAATCCGCAAGAACACTTAATCATTTTAGCAGGCTAAACGTGTCACTGACTGCGTTAAAAAACTCTCATTTACGACTGCATGGATACAGAAGGTAGAGCAATTGCCCAGAACAACTAAATAGCGAATTTTTGCCTAGCTATCAACACGTTTTTCCACCCTCAAAATAGCTCACTTAATTAAGCGGACTGGTATTAAGCCTGTAAACGCTGCTTTTTATCTAAGTATTTTCGGATAGCTTTAGCTGCTACAAAAAAACCAAAACTCCCTGTAATCATAGTTACAGAGCCAAAACCATTGTTACAATCCATATTCATACTGCCATCTGTACTTTGCTTTGCATGGCAAACACTACCATCACTTCCAGGGTAGACTAGCTGCTCTGTAGAATACACACAATCAACATTGAATTTGCGTTTTGGGTTGGTACTAAAGTTATATTGCTTACGCAACATGTAACGTACTTTAGCTAATAGTGGGTCTTGCGTAGTTTTTGCTACATCACCAAAAGTAATTTGGCTAGGATCTGTTTGCCCGCCTGCCCCACCTGTTGTAATAATAGGTAGTTTATTACGCTTACAGTGAGCAATTAAAGCGGCTTTTTCTTTCACTGCATCTATACAGTCAATCACATAGTCAAAACCTTGAATGTGCTCTTGAATATTATCAAGAGTAATGAAGTCATCAATTACGTTAATTTCGCACTCAGGATTAATTAATTCGCAGCGGGTTTTCATCGCATCTACTTTAGCTTGACCTACAGTCCCGCTAAGTGCGTGAATTTGTCTGTTTACATTAGTTGCGCAAATATCATCTAAATCGATAAGTGTGATTTTACCGATACCTGTACGTGCTAAAGCTTCAGCGGTCCAACTTCCTACTCCACCTATGCCAATAACGCAAAAGTGAGCCTCTTGTAACCAATCAAATTGCTGGTTACCATATAAACGTTTAATACCGCCAAAACGGATATCAGTTACTTTTTCACTCATTTACCAATCCAATTGCCATGGCGACTGCCAAGCCTTAAAATCTTGATGTTTATTTAATATTTTGTATTCATCCCCTTCGTCGGGGAATAAAGTAAATTGCATACACTCACTTTTCCATTCAAAACTCAATGCAAATGCGTGTAAATAAGTACGCGGAGCAGTTGAACCTGCATAAAGTGTGTCTCCTAATATAGGAGCACTTAAACTTTTTAATGCCACTCTAAGCTGGTGTGTTTTACCTGTATATGGCTTTAAAATATAAGCTCTATAACCAACTTTATAGCTTAAAGAATAAAAACGAGTAATGGCAGGGTTTACTTTACTAGTAAGAAGCTTAAACATACCACGACGAGATTTAGCCATACCTCCTTTTATCCAACCTTGCTTTTTTTTAGGCTTAGCATCGCTAATAGCAAGATAATATTTATCAATAGCGTGCTTTGTAAACAAAGCTGTAAACTTAGCTGCAGATGCTTTATTTCGCGCTAAAATAATGAGTCCAGATGTGACTTTATCAAGGCGATGAACAGCAAATAACTTTTCGCCCGTTTGCTGCTCAGCGAGTACAACAAGGCCAGGTCCATCTTCAGAATGAAAATTTAGCCCTGCTGGCTTTTCGAATATATAAAAATCACTATGTGTAAAAACAATATTTAAGGGTGTGTACAAAGGCTCATTCACACATTGCTACTTTTTAAATAGGCTATTACTTTTTCTAAATCCTCAGGCGTATCAACCCCTGCATGTGGAGTAACATGAGCTTGCTCTATTTTTATATTAAAACCATGGTATAAAACACGTAACTGCTCAAGTGACTCTAAAACCTCTAAAGGAGAGGTGCTCAATTCAATATATTGCTTAATAAACCCAGCCCTGTAAGCGTAAATACCCACATGGCGCTGAAAAGGGGCTAAATTAAGCTCACTACCTTTTGTCATCATTGCATTTCTATCAAACGGGATGCTCGCTCGTGAAAAGTACAATGCATTTTTATTTATGTCACTGACCACTTTAACCGCATTTGGGTTAAACACTTCATCTTGCTCTTCAATAGCAACACTAAGCGTGGCCATTGGTGCTCTTGAATCATTTAAAAGTGAAGCCACTTGAGATACATTTTCTGGCGCTAGCAATGGTTCATCACCTTGAACATTAACTACAATCGTATCGCTATCAAGATTTAATGAATCAACAACTTCAGCTAAACGCTCAGTACCCGATTGATGATCTTCACGAGTCATTACAACATCACGCGTAAAACGGCTGACTTCATCAAATACTTTTTGATGATCGGTTGCTATAACAACTTTGCTCGCACCCGATAAGCAGGCTTTTTCATATACATGTTGCACCATAGGCTTACCGCATATGTCAGCAAGTGGCTTACCAGGTAAGCGTGTAGATGCATAACGAGCAGGTATTATAACTACGAATTCCACTTTTCAATCTCTTCTAAAGATAACTCACGGGCTTCATTTTCAAGTAATACTGGAATATCGTCTTGTACAGGATAAGCAAGTTTAGCTGCTGTGCTAATTAACTCATTATTATCTTTATCAAAACGTAATTTTCCCTTACATACTGGGCAAGCAATTATTTCAAGTAATTTTGTATCAAAGGCCATTTAGTATTCCTTTTTCTTTTAATAATAAATTTAATTTGTCTATAACAATATCTGTAGGCTTTGCATCAACTGGTAAATAATACCAGTTGGATTTGGCAAAAGAGCGGCACTTTACCGCATCCTTTTCAGTCATTACTATGCTCTGCTCACCAAATTGCTCAAAATCATCAGCGCTGTAAGCATAATGGTCTCTAAAGTGATGGGTTGATAATAACTTTATACCCAGTGCTTTAAGAGAATTTTCAAATCGTTGTGGATTACCAATTGCACTGACTGCATGTGCTTGGGTTATTTTATTTTTAGTTTCATCACCCGAATTAACTGAGCAAAGAGCACTCGTATGCAATTGATAGCTATTGTTTGCATCCCCCCCGTTTTCAATAACAATATCCACGCTATTTAAACGCTTTGTTGTTTCACGTAGCGGCCCCGCTGGCATCAATAAGCCATTACCAAAGCGGCGCTGACTATCAACAATGCAACATTCAATAGTACGCGGCATTTTGTAATGCTGCATTCCATCATCTGAAATGATGACATCGAGCTTATACTTTTCTTCTAATAGGGCAATGTTTTGCTGACGATCTGGTCCTACAGCAATCGGACATTTTAAACGATGATATAAAAGTATGGGCTCATCGCCAGCTTGGAGCGTAGTTATGTTGTCAGTTACTAGTAACGGGTAACTATCAGATTGCCCTCCATAGCCTCTGCTTATAATACCAACTGATAAACCTTGCTTAGTTAAATGCTCATACAGCCATAACACAAATGGCGTTTTACCATTCCCACCTACGCTAATGTTCCCAACAACAATAACGGGGGTTTTACATGCAAAACTACTTAATAAATTATAACTGTATAAAACTGTACGAATTGACGAGATGAGCCAAAACAAAGCACTTAATGGTAATAACAAAAACGTGATTAGACCAAATGGTTTAAACCAACTTTGTTCTATTTTACTCACGCCTGATCACCAAACTGCATTTTACATAATGCTGAGTAAGTGCCGTCATTAGCAAGTAAGGTATTATGGTCACCACTTTCTATAACACGACCATTATCAATTACATAAATACGGTCACTGTTTTCAATAGTAGAAAGCCTGTGCGCTATTACAATAGACGTTTTCTCTTTCATTAATGTATCAAGCGCATGCTGAATTAATTTTTCAGATTCTGTATCTAGTGCGGATGTAGCTTCATCTAAAATTAAAATCGGTGCATCTTTTAAAATTGCGCGAGCAATAGCTATTCGCTGGCGTTGACCACCAGAAAGCATTACACCGTTTTCACCCACCATTGTATTAAGCTGCTCTGGTAAATCTTTTACAAACTCCCAAACATGGGCTTGTTTAACTACTTGCTCTAATTCTTTATCAGATACATTTCGCTGAATACCGTAACAAATGTTATTTGCAATCGTGTCGTTAAACAGCACCACCTGCTGAGATACTAAAGCAAATTGGCGGCGTAAATCTGTTAATTTATAATCTTGTAGAGGAATACCGTCGAGTAAAATTTCACTTGGTAACTTTAAATCATAATAGCGGGGTAACAAGTTTGAAATAGTTGACTTACCAGACCCTGAGCGACCAACTAACGCTATATTTTCACCGGCTTTAATTGTTAGTGATAAATCGTTAAGCACTGCCTCATCTTTAGTTGGGTATTTAAAGGTTACATTTTTAACCTCGATTAAACCTTTTACTTTATCAACAGTGACTGTACCTGTATCTTTCTCAATTTCCTCATCAAGTACTAAAAATATACTTTGTGCAGCAGAGATACCACGCTGCATATCACTATTAACGTTAGCAAGTTGTTTAAGTGGGCGAAGTAACATCATCATAGATGCAATAAGCGCCATAAAATCACCAGATGTAATAGTATCAATCATTGATGGTAACGATACGGCCCATAAAATAACGGCCATAGCACTTGCTGCTAATATTTGAATAATTGATACGCTTAATGCTTTTGTCGCATCCATTTTAATGCGCTGCTGGCGGTTATGGTTATTGATCTTTGAAAAGTGCTTTACTTCTTGCTCTTGCCCGCCAAATCCATGAATAACTTTATGCCCACTGAGCATTTGTTCAGAGCTGCGAGTAACCTGCCCCATAGCGGATTGAATATTTTTAGATATATGGCGAAAGCGCTTAGACACTACAGCAACAATTACTGCTACAAGTGGAATGATGACTAAAAATATGAGTGAAAGCTTCCAACTGGTATAAAACATTACACCCAGTAAAAAGACGACAAAAGCCCCTTCACGTACAACTATAAGTAACGCTTTAGTAATTGCTTGCTGAACTTGTTCTGTGTCAAAAGTGATTTTTGAAATTAAATCACCGGTTGAGTTTTTATCGTGAAAGGACACAGGTAAATGGAGTATGTGCTCAAATAACTGTTGGCGCAAAGAGCGAACCACTTGTGAACCTACATAGCTTAAACAATACGAGGACATAAAGTTAAAAACACCTCGCCCTAGCACTAACGCTATTACTACAAAAGGTGCGTACTTTAAAACTTCCGTATTACGTTGATTTAAGCCTTGATCAATAAACGGCTTCATTAATTGAATAAATAAAGCGTCCATTGCTGAATATCCAATCATGCCTATAATTGCGACGATAGCGACAGTCTTGTAATCGCCAACGTAAGAAATCAAACGTTTATATATTTGTGTAGTACTTTGATCCATAACACTCTCTAAATACAGTAACAACCTGTATTGTATCCTCCGATGAGAGAAAACTAAACGTCAATCTTTGATAAACCAATAACTTTCCTGCTCTCTTGCTGTTTCTATAACCAAATTATGTGAATAAAATTTAACAGTTATTTGTCCAAGTTTACCTGTTGTAAATTGTTTAGCGCCAGCCTCTTTATAGCGCGTTACTACAGAAGGTTTTGGAAATTCCCACTGACCTTTGTAAGCGCTTGAATGAATAACAAATTGAGGTTTTACCGCATTAATAAATTCACTGCTTGATGATGTATCGCTTCCATGGTGTGGGCTCAACATGACAGTACTTTGCAAGTGGTTTTTTGAAGCAACTAGTAGAGCCTCTCGAGATTTAGATATATCCCCCGTAAGTAATACACTGTGGTTATGATTAAATACCCTAACGACACATGAATCATCATTTTCGTTATTAAACTTACTACTGCTAAAAGTTTGTACTGTTAACCCTCGAAAATTTATACTTTTTTTATCACATGCATCACTTATACTTTTAGAGTGAAACTGCATAAGCGTTGTTTTATATCCTGCATCTATAAAATGCTTTAACCCGCCAGCATGGTCATTATCTTCGTGACTCAAAATGGCAGTGTCTACGTTTAATTTATTAGCTTTTATATAAGGTAATAAAATACTCCTTGTACGACTGTAGCGATTAAAATAGCTAGGTCCAAAATCATAAACGAATGCGTGTTTATCTTTTTCAATTAAAACCATTAACCCGTGCCCTACATCAAATACATGTAATTGCCACAAAGGCTTATTTTTAACAAAATAATTAAACGTGATTGCAGCAATAGGTAATAGAGCCAACCACTTAAAAGGTAATAAATACAATAGCAGCATTGTAGCGTACGAAAATACAACAAAAGTTAAACTCACTTGCCCAGTACTAAGCCATCTAAGTACTTCAGGTATCTGATTAAGTAGATTAAATAAATGATGTACCCCATAGTCAAAAAATTGAATTATTAAGCTTATATCTATAAAACTACTTAGTAGAGTAAACACGATTAGTAAGGGTAAAATAACTATTGAAAGCACTGGAATTGCCACTAAATTGATAACCAAACCCGCTATGCTCACTCCATTAAAAAAATATAAAGATAGTGGCAGTAACCCACAAAATAAGCCAAATTGAATGACAATTAAGGCCAGTACTTTACTTTTTAAACGCGTATTTGTTATTGGTAATTTGCTGATAACAATAAAAATAATAGCGACGGCTAAAAAAGAAAAATAGAGTCCAGGATTCAATAAATAAAATGGGTTTATTGCAAGAACAATCACAAGCGCGAATAAAATACTTCGCCATCTAAGAGGTTGTTTGGCGATAAAGTACAGTAATAAATAACACGCTAACATAACTAACGCACGTGTCGCTGACACTAAAAAGTTGCTTAAATAAACATATATATAAGCGGCTAAAAAGCCTGAAAGACTGTAATAAATAGATAAATTTTTTGATTGATCAAATAACAGGTTTACTTTTATAAACACAAAGCGCGTAAATATATAAGCCAAGCCAAAAATCAAACTTATATGCAATCCAGATATAGCTAATAAATGACTTAGCCCAAGTGATTGCATAAGTTGTTTGTCTTCAAAACTCATTAAAGACTTATCTCCGCTAAGAAGAGCATAATAAAGCCACAGTAACTTTGTATTCTTATAGGTGTTTTTTAAAAAATTTTGATAGCTTAAAATTAAGCTTTTATTATTGTTATGTTTTATTTTTAACTTTTTATTAAGAACTTTACCTTTAAATAAAATTCTATTTATAAATGCATAGCGCTCACTATCAAATACATAAAAGTTCTTATTGCTTCTAAAATACTTCAAATTTAGTGAAGCAGAAAACTCATCCCCTACGTATAAAACATCTTGCGTATTTACACTCAGCAAAGCTTTTGGAGCTCTAAAACGCGAGAATGTATTTGTCTCTAAAGATAAGATTTTAACTTTTATATATTGAGGTGCTTTAGAAGAAATTATCTCTTCAATTTTAACAGTAGAACTGAGCGCATACTTTTCATCCTGTTTTGGTATTTCAAAGCTATGAAAAGCATAAAAATTGATACCTACACAGCAAATTGCGCAAATAAAGCCTAACAATACGTTTGAAAACGGCTTAAAATAAGCGCTTACAATAACAATGGAAATTGTGAATATTGTGAATTCGAGAGTTTGGTAATAAAATACGGTTGTTACACAACCAATTACAAACCCAAGACATATCCACACAGATGTAAATGGTTGCTTTAAATGGCTAAAAAAACGATCCAAAGATTTTTACCTGATCCAAATACAATTAGGCATCATAAAATGCTAAAAATATTTGGACGCCTATTGCAAGATGCAAATCTTTGGCATTTAAATAGACGCTCCGCACGAGGCGCGTTTGCAGTCGGGTTATTTTTTGCCTTCATCCCTGTCCCTTTTCAAATGGTTTTAGCCGCAGCTGGCGCTATATTATTTAGAGTTAATATGCCAATTTCTGTTGCTTTAGTGTGGCTAACCAACCCTTTGACTATGCCGCCTATTTTTTATGGTTCGTATTTAGTGGGTACTTTAATTCTAAACCAACCTGAGCAACACTTCGTATTTGAAGCGAGTTGGGAGTGGTTTTTACAAAGTGTTGAAACTATTGGCCCGGCATTCTTATTAGGCTCTTTAGTATGTGCTTCCATAGCTTCTATCATCGCGTATTTTGGTATTGATATAATTTGGCGCCGTTCTGTTAAAAAGGCATGGCTCGCTCGTAAAAAATAATTAATATTTATTATAGACGAAAAAAAACCAACTTTATTAAGTTGGTTTTTTTTGTAACTAATATTTTAGTGCTTAAAATCGAAATACACGTCTTAAGCCAACTAATGGTAATAGTAATAATGTATACCAAGGGAAACTTGCAGAGCTACGCTCGTACTCTTCAGCCTCAGGTGCAGCGCAATTTTCTACTTCACCATTAGCAATAGGCGTAAGTTTTACCGCTATTGCAACACTTTCGTATTCAATTTCACCGTTAACATCGGTTTCAATACCACCTAGAGTATCGCGTTTTTCAACCGTTTTAGTTGCTGTACCAAAAATTTCATTATTTTCATTAATTGATGTTGCTTCTACCATAGTGTAACCGTAGTCAGTTTCACCATCAGTATCATAACAAGGCAATAAATCATTTAAATTAGTGATGGTATCTTCACCAATTTTGTAAATAAAGGCTTCTTTACGTCGTGTATTATCAGAAACACCTACTTCACCTTCACCAACAATATAACCTTGGTTGTTTATATCATTACCGTATGAGCTTGAACTTGAGAAATAATCTGTTGGAAACACAGTATTACCCGTTTCAATATCATGATAGAAAAATTTACTTCTTCTTGTACCCTCAATAAATTTAACTGCGTTACCAGTAATAACGTCGTTATCGTTGATGGCAACTGCACTACCAGAAATCCAATCATCTTCCTGATCTATAAAATCAGTTACTGCCCCATCTTTAAAATATACAGGCATAGTAATAATTGTATCGTCATTTTTGTAATAACGTGTATTTGAAGAACCTACAATTACACCATTTTCATTTATTGCTAAAGCAGTACTTGTAAATGCATCGTCTTCAGTTTCATCTTCATCAGGAGCAAGCGCTAAACCTAGCTCTTCAAAAGAAGTGATATTTAAAGACTCATCAAGCTCCCACTTAACTGCGCGTTTATTAAATAAACCACGAGAAATATTAGAGTTTAATAAGTTAATACAAACGGATGTTGGCTCATCTTCATTATCACAGTTATCTTCGATATCTTCTTCTCTTTCAAGCGGAATATCGATAGATGCATTACCTACAACTGTGTAGCCACTGTTCGTTTTAATAATATCGTTTGCGCGACTCGTACCGCCATATTCATTAAATTCTGGCTCTAGAGGTACTTGTACGCCACTTGAACTTATCACAACACCACGTTCGATAAACTCATGGGTGAACCATGTTTCAGCATCGTCTTCGTCATCAGGTGTAAAAGATACTTTGTCATAAGGCGCGCTGCCCCAACCAACCATTACACCATCTTCACTAACTGCATTAAAAATATTTGTTGTTGAGCGTGTTAGGCCGTCATAATCGACAGATGCTATATCAAATAACGGTTGCTCTGTTACTTGCTCATCTGAAAATACAACCCCAATTAAAGAGCTTAGTTTTTGGTATTCAAAGTTAGTTGAAATACCTAAAGAAGAACTCGATAAAAAGCTAACCATAAAGCTATGGGCATCTGGGTTTGTACTTACAGCATCATTATTATCAATATCATCAAGTGTAAATGTAATTTCTTTATCACTTAGTTCGTATGCCGCTTCTTCGCTGTCGTATGCACTTTCAACTACACTTTCACCAAAGTCTATATAGCTGGTATCGATTGGCAAGTTATATAAGCCGTTTGCAAAACCTATAATATGCCCGCTTTCGCTTACATCTGATACGTAAGAATATTTAGCGTCTTCAAGAGTCCCTAATTCACTTAACTGGTAAGTAGCACTTGTTGCAGATGTGCTTAATGTCGCTAAAATACTGGCAGCGAGTAATTTATATTTCATTTTAGTCCTTACTACTGATTCTTTAATTCTTCAAGTTCTTCCCAGCGCTCAAAGGCAGCTTCAAGGTCAGACTCAAGTTGTGCTAAATGGTTCAATGCTTTAGTGGTAACGTCACTGTCTTGTTTAAAAAAGTCAGGGTCACTCACAATTATTTGCTGAGCTTCTACTTCAGCCTCAAGTTGTTCCATTTTATTTGGTAGTTGCTCTAATTCAAGTTTTAATTTGTAAGAGAGTTTATTGCTTTTACTTTCTGCTTTAGCTACAGGTGCAGGCGCTGTTTTTTCAATTTTTTTTACAGGCTGCTGTTGTGCTGTTTTAGCTTGTTCAGCAAGATAATTAACATAGGCTTCATAATCACTGTAACCACCAACGATATCCGTTACTTTACCGTTACCTTCAAATGCCCAAACACTTGAACATGTATTATCAATAAACTCGCGGTCATGGCTAACTATTAAAACCGTACCTTGATATTGATTAATAATATCTTCAAGTAATTCTAGCGTTTCAATATCTAAATCATTGGTTGGCTCATCGAGTACCAAAATATTAGAAGGCTTTAAGAAAAGTTTTGCCAGTAGCAATCTGTTTTTTTCGCCACCAGAGAGCGCTTTAACTGGCGTGCGAGCTCGAGCTGGCGGGAATAAAAAGTCTTGTAAGTAACCAAGTACATGACGAGAACGCCCGCCCATCATTACTTCTTGCTTGCCCTCTGCTACATTATCTTGAACAGTCGCTTCTTCATCTAATTTTTGTCTATACTGATCAAAATAAGCAAACTCTAGGTTTACACCTTGCTTAATTACACCACTGTCGGCTTCTAAATCACCAAACAAAAGCTTTAAGAGTGTAGTTTTACCTATACCATTTGGACCCACTAAGCCAATACGATCACCACGCATAACCAAAGTAGAAAAATCATCAGCAATTACTTTGTCTTTAAATGCATGATTTAAATGCTTAGCTTCAAAAACTAACTTACCAGAGCGATCAGCTGTTTCAATATTAAAGTCTGTTTTACCAACTTGATCTACACGTTGTTTACGCTCGTTTCTAAGTTGCTTAAGTTCACGTACACGTCCTTCGTTACGTGTTCTTCTTGCTTTAACACCTTGACGGATCCAGGCTTCTTCTTCGGCAAGTCGCTTATCAAACAGCGCATTTTGACTCTCTTCAACTTTCAAATCATGGGCTTTTTGTTCAAGGTACGTAGCGTAATCACCAGGGTAAGATATAAGTTTCCCGCGATCCAAGTCCAAAATACGAGTGGCAACAGCGCGAATAAACGCACGGTCATGCGATATAAATACAATACCGCCTTTAAACTC
Organism: Pseudoalteromonas sp. S3178; assembly: GCF_005886985.1. Taxonomy (NCBI): domain Bacteria; kingdom Pseudomonadati; phylum Pseudomonadota; class Gammaproteobacteria; order Alteromonadales; family Pseudoalteromonadaceae; genus Pseudoalteromonas; species Pseudoalteromonas sp. S3178. Next base: position 171,559 of record NZ_PNCW01000027.1, read on the forward strand.
TTTCAAAAATTGCTCAAGCCACATAACACTTGCCATATCTAAATGGTTCGTTGGCTCATCAAGTAATAATAAATCAGGCTCACTTACAAGTGCGCGAGCAAGTGCAACTTTACGCAACCACCCACCAGATAGCGATTCAAGCTTTGCTTCCGGTGTTAATTCTAATTGCGTTAATACTAATTGAATACGGCTGTCAAAACGCCACCCATCAGCCGCCTCTAACTGATTTGATAAACGTTCAAGTTTATTGAGTAATTTATCTGTACATTCAGTTTGTAATTGCGTGCTAACATGATGAAAATCAATGAGTAAATTAGCAATTTCAGGCATACCTTGGGCTACGTAGTCAAATACTGTACCACTGGCGCCTTTTGGTGGATCTTGCTCTAGACGAGATATTTTTAATCCACCTAATTGGTTAATTTCACCATCATCAAGAATAACTTGGCCATCGAGTATTTTTAAAAGTGTTGATTTACCAGCACCATTACGGCCAACAATACACACTCGCTCGCCACTTTCAATGACAGCATCCGCATTATTAAGTAACGCATGAGTGCCAAAGGCAAGTTGTGCTTTTAAAATTCTAATTAAATCCATAGTTCTTATTTGCTCTTAATCTGCTTGCGTCATAAATTCACGTGCACTGTGTGCACTAAAAGGCCAATATAGTTGCAGGCCTTGTTCACTTTTTAATACAGGAATACGTGTTTGATACTTGTTAATAAGCTGCTCATCAGTAATTATATCAACCAATTCTAATGAGCTTGAGGCATCAAGCAAATCAGTAACTAGTTGCTCAGCTTGCTCACACAAGTGGCATCCTTCTGTATGATACAAAACCCATTTAGCCATGCGTAATTAACCAGCTATTGTGAATTTTTTTGTTACGCTTAAAATCTGGCGATAATGTTTTTTCAGAAATATTAACTGCTTTTAAACCTAAACCAATTAAGCCTACTTCATCCATAACAAAACCACGCTTGTTATTTGAAAATATTAAAGTACCTGAAGGGCTTAAAATCTTTTTAACCCACGTTAGTAGCTTAATATGGTCGCTTTGCACATCGAACGCATCTTTCATACGTTTAGAATTAGAGAATGTAGGCGGATCTAAAAATATTAAATCGTACTGTGCTGTTGCATGCTCAAGCCATTTTAAGCAATCGGCTTGTTCAAAACGATAACGTGTATTGCTTATATTATTTAGATCAAAGTTATCTTGGCCCCACTTTAAGTAGGTTTTAGATAAATCAACAGTAGTAATCGCTTTTGCGCCGCCAAGGGCTGCATGCACAGATGCACTACCTGTATACGCAAATAAATTTAAAAAGCGTTTATCTTTGGCATTTTCTTGAATATAACGACGTACTAAACGGTGGTCTAAAAACAAGCCTGTATCTAGATAATCAAACAGGTTAACTTTAAATTTCGCACCAAACTCTTCAACTACCATAGTACGATTTTGCTTTGCCATAGGTGTATATTGCTCTTCACCCTTTTGCTTTTTACGTACTTTTACCGCAATGTTTTCTGGTGCGATATTTAACTGTTGTGCAGTTAAACTAATCACATCTTGAAGACGTTTATCTGATGTTTTTTCATCGATTTCTTTTGGTGCTGCATATTCAAAAATAACAGCCGAATCGCCATACACATCTACGGCTACGTTGTATTCTGGAATATCAGCATCATATACACGATACGCCTGAACTTCATTTTGCTTCAGCCAGTTTTTTAACCCTTGCTTGTTCTTTTTCAAACGATTAGCAAACGACATAGAGCCTTCAAAGTTAAGTGCTGGCTTATCTTCAGTCGTTAAAATAACTTGCTTATCATCCAATTGGTACAGATTAAGCTCAACGTCAAGGGGTCCATTTTTAAACTTGTAACGTTTAAGCCTGACTAGTTTTAACAGTTTAAATAAGCTCTCATCCAAGCCCAGTAAAGCAAGTTTCCAATGGTTAAAGTGCTTTTTAAAACCAACACCCATATTACGGTGTAAATTTACAAGCTCAGCCATAGAGCCAATCCGTTCGCCATAAGGTAAGTTTGAAATAACGACCCCTGGTAACTTAGCAACGGGTGTTAATTTTGTCGCATCACTTTGTTTAAATTTAATAACCGTATCAAGCTCAGCTCGCTCTGCGTTTGCTATAGCTTTATCGAGTACTAGAGCGTCGTAATCGTGACCAATTAACCATAATTTAGGATCGGTGATTTGCGCTAATAACTCTTCACGAAGTTGCTTAAATTTAGCCGCTCTAAAGCTTGGCAAACGCTCAAATGCAAACCCTTCTCTAAATAAGCCCGGGGCTTCATTGCGTGCCATACCCGCAGCTTCTATTAAAATAGTGCCGGCACCACAACATGGGTCAAATAAAGGTTGGTTTACATTATCAAGCCAGCCACTTCGTTTAATAAGTGCAGCGGCTAAATGTTCTTTAATTGGCGCTTTACCTTGGCCTTGACGGTAACCACGTTCAGATAAACGCGGGCCAGAATAGTCAATGTACATTGAAACGCCATGACGATTAAGGCGCGCAACAACGCGTACGTTTGCATCTTGTTTATCAACATTTGGGCGTTGTTCATATAAATCATTGAAATAATCTACAATGGCGTCTTTAATCACTAATCCTGAAAACTGCGTGTTTTTCAGTGAGTCATTTGTACCATTAAAATCTACAGCGAACGTTTGGGTAGGACCAAACCACTCTTGCCAAGGTTGCAAGCGAGCAAATTTGTATAGGCTATCTTTGTCATTAACGCCTTCTTTTTCTTCGATAAGCATAAGCACACGCGTAGCAAAACGGCTTGATAAACACACCTTTTGCGCCAGTAATGAGTCAGCCTCAAAACGAACAGAACCCACAGTTTGCTTAGACACAACTGCGCCAAGCTCTGTTAGTTCATCAACCAATAAATTTTCGATTCCGATAGAAGTAAGTGCGATAAATTGCAAAGTAATAACCCTTAATAGCTAATTGCGCAGGATTATAACATAGGTTGGGGGACAAACGCGCCATAAACACACGTATAAACGTTAAATTTGGTTATGCTGTTTGGCTTTGATATTGCTGATTTAATAGTGGGTGAACACGATTGTTTAGTACACGTATCACTTCAAACTGCTCAAGAGATAAATTATCATCAAGTTTAAAGTTTTCGCTTAAATTAATGCAAATAGAAGCATCAGGGCAATGCTCTACAATTAAAAACTCACCAATTTGTACTTTAGATGAAAGCTTAATTATTGCCTCAACGCTTGGCTCATTTCCGGTATATTCTTGAAAGAACCAACTTTTAGAAAGTACAGGTTTTAAATGAAATTTTACAGCTGTAGCATTTAACGCTATCTGGCATATTTGAGCAGGCTTATATAAATTAAAACCATCCAAGTAATTATAGACTTGTTCATAAAATGCAGCATCTTCAAGGCTAAAACGAGGATTACTAAATACGCAGTCGGTAAGTTGTCTTAATTTATAAGGTGTGCGTAATTGCATATTATCATCTAAATCGAGTAATAAACGATTTTGTTTAGGACAAGCAATCCACTGCCATTGCTTTGATGCTTGTAACATGTGCTCCTCCTTGGATAACGTAGTAAATAAATAATGCAATAGACTTAAAGTATAACCGCTTTTGACCATTTTATAAATGCCTGCTTAGAACATTTATTGAACGATCAAAAGCTTAGATAACTGATCCTTATAAGCCGTTAACGATCGACTTGACCAATTGTGGACCTTTATAGATGAACCCAGTATAAACTTGAACCAAATTTGCACCGGCATTTAACTTTTCTTTTGCAGATTGGGCGTCATCAATACCCCCTACCCCAATTATTGGTAAGTTACCTGTGGTTAGGCGCTTTAATTCGCTAACTACATGCGTAGAGCGCTCTCTTACAGGTAATCCAGATAAGCCACCCGCTTCATCAGCGTATTGTTGACCCATTACGGCACTGCGTTCTAGTGTGGTATTTGTTGCAATTACACCATCAATTTTATTACTTAATAATGATTCGCTTACTTGTGCTATTTGGATCTCATCAAGATCTGGCGCTATCTTTACAAGCATTGGCACTTGTTTATTGTGCTTTGCAATTAAATCAAGCTGCTCATTTTTTAAACTTTGCAATAAGTCATCCAGTGCTGCGCCATATTGTAAGTCACGAAGTCCTGGTGTATTTGGTGATGAAATATTTACGGTAATATACGAAGCATGTTCGAAAACCTTACGCATACAATGAATATAATCATCTTTACCTTGCTCATTAGGCGTATCTTTATTTTTACCAATATTAATGCCTAAAATGCCCGTATATTTAGCAGCTTTAACATTATTAACTAAATTATCCACGCCTTTATTATTAAAACCCATGCGGTTAATAATCGCATTTGACTGAGGAAGTCTAAATATACGTGGCTTATCGTTGCCAGCTTGTGGACGAGGTGTAACCGTACCTACTTCTACAAAGCCAAACCCCATTTGGCTAAAAGCATCAATACATTCAGCGTTTTTATCAAGGCCAGCTGCAAGTCCAACAGGGTTTTTAAACTCTAGTCCTAAAAAATTTACCGGTTTATCTGCAATGCTTTGAGACCAAGCTGCATTAAGCGGTGTATTAGCAAAACGACGAAGATTATTAAGTGCAAACTCATGTGCCCACTCCGCATCACGGGTAAACATAAAACGGCGAGCTAAATCATAAAACATCAATATAATCCTCTTTAAATTGCAGACAAAAAAATACCTCAGACAAGGCCGAGGTATTATATAGCAATTTTAAAAATTAACTGATTATTTACTAAATAAATAACCGTTAAAAGTTAGATTATTTGCATGGAGTATCACAGTTATGGCTTAACAGCATCAATTCACGCAGTGCTACTGAGAACTTAGCAAAGTCATGGCTTTGCGATGTTTTAAACTCAGCAAGCATTTGCTTCCAGCGCTGAAGCAATAAATCTTGGCTATCCATCCATTGATCAATTTGTTTATCAACATCGTTGTCATCGCCTTCAAAGCTATTAAGAACAACTTCTGACAATGTACGTTGCTGCCAATCAAGTTCTTCACGATATGAAGAACGAGCCAGCGCTTGCCAATGATTAGCAACAGGCTGATGCGTTATTTGATCTAAGAACCAATGTAAGCCCATACGCGCACCTAGTTTAAAGTAGGTGTTTGATACCATAGAAATATTTTTACTTGAGCTATTAGCTATTTCGGCTAAATCCATTACAGAGAATAAACTAGATAAAGACACAATACGCATAGCGATATCTTTAGGTACACCGCTTTGAACTAGCTTATCTGACTCAACAACTATACGTTCATTCTCTTTTTCGACCATGTAAGAATTTAAGTTTTCACTCAAGTCTTTAAATACTGGTGCAAAGTATTCGATTGATTGTTCAATAGTGAGGGCTTTATTACGATGACGTAAGAACCAACGTGTTGCGCGGCGAACTGTGCGGCGAAGTTGGTAAAGCATTTCTGTTTGAACTGAAGCTGGAATTTTATTATCAAGCGCACTGATAGAAGACCAAGTATCGCGCATTTCAAATATTTCACTGGCAATTGAATAACACAATGCTATTTCAGCTTCGTTAGCGCCTGTTTCTTCATGCATACGTACCATGAAGTTTAGGCCCATGTCATTAACGATATTATTAGCAAGTTTAGTCGCTATAATTTCTTTACGCAGTGGATGATTATTCATCGCATCGTTAAACTTTTCACGTAGTGGACGTGGGAACGATTTAACAAGTAATTGGCGGTAATAAGGGTTTTCAGTAATTTCTTCTGTTACTAATGACTCTTTTAATACCATTTTTGCGTAAGATACAAGTACAGAGAGCTCAGGGCGAGTTAAGTCTTTACCCGCTGCTGCACGTTCTGCTAATTCTTCATCGCTCGGAATAAACTCTATAGCGCGGTTTAACTTGCCTTCTTTTTCAAGAGCATGAATAAAGCGAATTTTTTCTTTAAGAGTTGAAGCCCCTTTAGACTGCGTGATAGAAATTGTATGCGTTTGACGGTAACAATCTTTAAGTACCAATTCAGACACTTCATCAGTCATCGAATAAAGCAGCTCATCACGCTGTTTACGCGTTAAATCACCTTCGGCTACTAAACCATTTAATAAAATCTTGATGTTAACTTCGTTATCTGAACACGCTACACCGCCAACGTTATCAATAAAGTCTGTATTTACACGTCCGCCTTTAGCTGCAAACTCAATACGACCTAATTGAGTCGCACCTAAGTTACCACCTTCACCAATTATTTTAGCGCCTAACTCTTTACCGTTGATACGTAGTGCATCGTTTGCACGGTCCCCTACATCAGCATCGGTTTCTTTAGAGTGTTTAATGTATGTTCCAATTCCGCCATTCCATAATAAATCGAAGTTCATCATTAATGATGCTTTCATTAGCTCATTAGGCGTCATGCTTGCTTTTTTAGTGCCCAACATTTTTTTCATTTCTGGGCTAAGCGTAATTGATTTAGCAGCACGAGAGAAAACACCACCACCAGCAGAAATTAATTCTTTATTGTAATCTTCCCACGACGAACGCGGTAAATTAAATAAACGCTCACGTTCTGGGTAAGACGTAGCTGCATCAGGATTCGGATCAATAAATATGTGCATGTGGTTAAATGCTACTTGTAAACGAATATGTTTAGATAACAACATACCATTACCAAATACATCACCCGCCATGTCACCAATTGCCACTACAGTAAAATCGGTAGTTTGACAGTCAATATCCATTTCACGGAAATGACGTTTAACAGACTCCCACGCGCCTTTGGCGGTAATCCCCATTTTCTTATGGTCGTAACCTACAGAGCCGCCTGAAGCAAATGCATCACCTAACCAGAAGTTATATTCATTGGCTATGCCATTTGCGATATCAGAGAACGTAGCGGTTCCTTTATCGGCTGCAACAACTAAATAAGCATCGTCTTCATCGTGGCGAACAACATCTCTAGCAGGCACAATTTCACCGCGCTCAATGTTATCAGTTATATCTAAAAGCCCACGAATGAATATTTTATAACACTCTTGGCCTTCTTTAATAAACGCCTCGCGTTCACTTGGTAGCTGTTTACATACAAAACCACCTTTAGAGCCTACAGGTACAATTACTGTATTTTTAACTTGTTGCGCTTTAACTAAGCCTAGTACTTCAGTACGGAAATCTTCACGACGGTCTGACCAACGAAGTCCACCACGAGCAACTTTACCATAGCGTAAATGCACACCTTCAACGCGCGGAGAATATACAAAAATCTCAAACGCAGGAAGCGGAAGTGGTACATCTGGAATTAGGCTTGGCTGTATTTTAAACGACACATACGATTTAAACTGCCCTGCATCATCTTTTTGGAAATAGTTAGTACGTAACGTAGCAACAATCATATCTACGTATAAACGTATAATACGGTCATCATCAAGGTTTGCTACGTTTTCAAGCTCTAGGTATATTTGATTACTTAATTTTTCGAGAGTTTTAGCACTCGCAGGGCTTTTAACTGAGAACTTTTTAGCAAATAAATTTACAATTTGCGCTGCAATATTAGGGTAATTTGCAAACGTACTCTCAATGTAGCTTTGCGAGAAAGTAACACCGATTTGGCGCATGTACTTAGCGTAAGCACGTAAAATAGAGGCTTCACGACCTGTTAAGCCGCCCATTAACACTAAACGGTTAAAGCCGTCATTTTCTAAGCGGTTGCCCCAAACGTTAGTTAACGCAGCACGAAAACGTGCTGAAATTTTATCAAAGTCAGCCATCCCTTTACTATCGATCAGCATCGAGAAGTCCATGATCCAATTAATACGCCCATCGCTTGTTTTAACTGAATACGGCGTTTCGCCAACAACGCGTAAGCCAAAGTTTTCAAGCATTGGCATAACATCAGATAAATGAATTGGCTCATCTTTATGAAATAAGCTCAAACGTACAATATTGCTGTTAGCTTCTTCTTGTGGACGGTAAAACAGCATTTCTAATTTGTTTTCGTCACTAAGTAATTCTAACTTTTCGATATCTACAACCGCAGCACTTGGCAATACTTCATCTTTATATGAGCGTGCAAATGCATTGCAGTATTTACGGTTTAAATCGTTACCGCGTGCTTCGCCTGCAGATTCTAATAGTGCAGATTGTAGTTTGTCTTCCCACGTTCGCGCAGCTTCTACTAAGTTGTTTTCGATGTCTTTCACGTTATATTCGATATTGTTGTCGGTCACACGAACGGTGTAATGAGTACGCGCAAGTGTTGACTCAGAGAAATAAGTAGTAAATTCGACTTTATCGTCAGAATTAAATGCATTAGCTAAAATATCTTGGGTTTCACGACGCAGAGCGGTGTTATAACGCTCACGCGGAACGTAAACCATACAAGATAAGAAACGGCCATATGCATCTTTACGTACAAATAAGCGACACATGTCACGCTCTTGTACTTGTAAAACACCCATAGCAACTTCTAAAAGTTCGCTTTCGCGTGCTTGAACTAGTTCGTCGCGTGGGTAGGTTTCTAAAATATTTAATACCGCTTTATAAGCATGAGTGCCTTTAGCAAAGTCACACATATCCATAATACGATTAATTTTACTTTTTAATACAGGTACATCAGCTGCACTGTTATTGTAAAAACTTGAAGAGAATAAACCAATAAAGCGGTCTTCGCCAATAACATTCCCTTCATCGTCAAAACGTTTAATACCTACGTAGTCGATGTAAGCCGGGCGATGCACGCGAGAAACGGAGTTAGTTTTTGTTAGAATAAGTAAATTGCTGCTGCGAGCTTCTTGACGAGCGACTTCAGGTAACTCTGATAATAAACGTGAATGCTCTTCTGTAGAGTTTTTCATCAAGCCTAGGCTTGTGTCCATTTTACCTTTTAATTGGTAATCACCTTGAACTGGGCATAATTCATATTCACGGTAGCCCATTAGCGTAAAGTTATCTTTAGCTAACCAGTCTAAAAACTCTGTTGTTTCTGATATTTCGTGTTTGCTTTTTTTATGATGACGTTTAGGTAACTCTTTAATTACCGAAACTAACTTTTTACGAATTGGCTGCCAGTCATCTACAGCAATAGAGACATCAACTAATACAGACTCGAGTTCTTTTTTGAAAGACTCAATCACAGATGTATCTGTTTGACGGTCAATTTCAATGAAGAAAACAGTTTTGGTTGATGTTGATTCTTGCTCAGCTTTTAAATTTGATAAGCCAGAGATTTTTGCATCACTATCGCGTTGAATTTTTAATGGGCAGTGAAGTAATAAGTGAGAGGCAATATTTTCGCGCGTCATGGCCATACGCACTGAGTCTACTAAAAATGGCATGTCTTTCGTAATTATCTCTACGATAGTGTGTGACGATTGCCAGCCATCTTTTGCCACTTCAGGATTAAAAACGCGAATAAAAGCGTCATCAGTGGTATTTTTTTCTAGCGAATTCCAAAGGCTTAGTGCTGCGCCATAAAGGTCACTATCGTTGCGGTGTGCCAAATCCTCTTTAGACATATTGCTGTACAAGGCTTTGGCGAATTTTTCAACGAGTAACACATTATCAGCGTGAACTTTTTTCTGGATAAACTTACAGACATTATCTAGGATAACCGAGGCTTGGCCTTCATTTCGTGTCATTGTATGTTCCTTAATCTATTGCTGCTAAAAAGCAGAATATTTGTACAGCGATTTATTAGTGTGGAGTCAGCTAAATTCTAACCCTTTTACAGCTAATAAACAGCCTTTTCGATGAAAACATTTTAAGCATTTCAGCTATTTGGTCATCTATTCACAAATTATAGATATAAATGGCCTATACAGGCCATTTAGGAGCAAAATTATTCACATTATTTTTTCTGGTCAGTCCAGAGCAAGCTACCAATTGCAGGTAATAACAGCACTGCTCCTAACATATTCACTAAAAACATGAAGGTTAGCAGTATGCCCATATCAACTTGGAATTTAAGATCTGAGAAAATCCAAGTACTCACACCAATAGCAAGTGTAATCCCCGTAAAGAGTACTGCACTGCCTCGCTCTACAAGTGCATTTCGATAAGCGACACTAAGCGGTACATTTTGCTTAAGCTGCCCCATCATCGACGACAATATATAAATACCGTAATCAACACCAATACCAACGCCTAGTGCAATTACTGGCAATGTAGATACTGTTAAACCAATTTCTAACTGCACCATTAAAGCTTGTGCAAGGGTTGATACAATATAAAGTGGCAGAACAACTGCTATCGTTGCTTTTACACTTTTAAAACTCAGTAAACACAAAATGATTACAGCGCCATACACATAAAGCATCATAGGAATTTGCGCCGCTGATACTGACTCATTTGTTGCCGCCATAACACCTACAGGGCCTGAAGCTAATCTAAAGGCTAATTTGTCTGTACCCTCTTCTTGTGCAAATTGCTTAACGCTTTGAATTACCGTATCGATTGTTTGTGCTTTGTGATCATCTAAAAATATAATCACTGGCATAACAGAGCAATCACCATTTAAAAGCCCGGTACTGGTTTCTACACGCGCTGTTGATTGAACTAAGCTTGCAGAATTACGTGGTAGGCTTTGCCATTTTAAATTTCCTTCGTTATAACCTGCGTTAACAGATTGCGCTACAGAGCTTAAGCTCACAGCAGATTGCACCCCAGTTACATTTTCAACTTTATATTGAAAACGACTAATACGCTGCATAACATCGTGTTCAGTACATGCGGCTGGGTACGCCTCTACAATCACTTTTAAAATATCTGATGAAATTGTGTATTTATCAGAAATTAAAAAAGTATCTTGGTTATAACGAGCATCTTGATGTAATGATGGCGCGCCAGCATGCAAATCACCAATACGCATCTTATCTGCCTGCCAATAACCCAAAGCAAACAATACAAGCGTAAATCCAATGATCATTTTAGCTATTTTAGGATCGGTTGCTTTAACTAAAACGTCTCTAATTTTATCTAGCATATTTGGTTTTTCGGCATCGCCCGATTGAATATGGACGCTGTTTTCAAAATTCATATATGAAGCCCATACAGGCAGCAAGATTAAATTAGTAAAAATAATTACAGCAACACCTAAGCTTGCTGTTATAGCCAGCTCGCGAATAATACCAATATCAATGGTAAGTAACGTTAAAAAGCCAACTGTGTCTGAAAGTAGTGCGATACCACCCGGTACTAGTAAAGCTCTAAAGCTTGATTGACAGCAAACACGCGTAGTTTTTCCTTCACCCACTTTTTTGCCAATCGCATTTATCATCTGCACGCCATGGCTCACACCTATGGCAAATACTAAAAACGGGACCAAAATAGACATTGGGTCTAGTCCGAACCCTAAGCTAGAAAGCAATCCTAACTGCCACACTACAGCAATAATTGAACACGCTATAGGTAAAATAGTCAGCTTTAAGCTACCGCAAAATAACCAAACCATAATAAAGGTAAAAGCAATCGCAATTGCAAAAAATAAGACAACCCCTTTTGCCCCCTCAGCAATATCGCCTGCCATTTTTGCAAAACCAATAATATGAATACTCACTTTATCAGTGCTTAACGGCTCTCGTAAGTCGGTTTCAAGTTTTTGAGCAAACGCTAAGGTGTCTAGTTTTTGCTGAGTCTGCGGATCAGTTTCGAGCAATTGAGCGCTCACCATGGCACAAGAGTAGTCACTTGCAATCATGCGCCCTACTACTTTAGCTTTTTCGATGTTCTCTTTAACAACACCTAAACCACGTGCATCAGCCTTAAAGTTTGCAGGAATAATTGGGCCGCCAGCAAAACCATCCTCTACCACTTCAACAAAACGAGCACTTGGAGAAAATATAGAGTTTACTAATGGACGGTTAACACCAGGAATGAAATAAAGTTGATCGTGTACTGCTTTTAATTGAGTAAAAAACTCAGGGTTAAAAATATTACCGCTGTCGTCACATACAGAAATTAAAATACTATTTGCGCCGCCAAACTGTTTTTCGTGTTTGGTATACACTTTCATATAGTCGTGATTTAACGGGATGTTTTTATTAAATGACGCATCAAGTTGAATCTGAGTCGCTTTAAATACAAGCAAACACGTTATAAGTGCAAAACTTATAAGCATAATTAAGCGATGTCTAAAAATCGCCTTTTCAATAAAATCGAGTAACTTATGCATTAAGGGGTTAACTCCTTCACTTTAATGCCGTCTTCAGTCGCCATAATTAGTTTATTATTTAAAATTACGCCATCAAGAATGGCTTTACCGTCGGCGAGTTGTTCATGCGTTAATAATCCATCCTGTAGATGAAAAATAACACCGCTGTTAGCAAGCATCAGCCATTGTTTATTATTGTAATTAATAATGCTGTTGATGGTGGCTGTTTTAATATTTTCGAAATGCTGCCATTGCTGTTCATTATTTTGCTTAACAAAAACATTGCCACGAAGTCCTGCTACAATTTCTTGTTCGCTATCAGAGGCAAGCGCAAAAAATGAACCTGGGTATATTTCTTCAAGTCGCACCCAAGTTTGACCATTATCGGAGCTTGTAGCCATTAAACCCATTTCACCAACGAGCATTAAACCATTATCTGTTTTTTCTATACGGTTAAAATGAGGTAAAATAGAGGCCGTTTCAGCTTCATAACCTTCAGGGTCAGTTTCTTTTAAATCGTTTAGATAGTCTCTATCTTCACTAAATAATAGCGAGTCTAAAAAACGTTTTTGCCAATGTTTTCCACCATCACTAGTATGATAAAACATGCCGTATGCGCCGACTGCAAAACCGTTTAAATCGTCTTCAAATAAAATATCGAGGCAAGGTTTGTCTAATTCAGGTTTAACTTGTTGTAACTGCCAGTTATTACCGCCATCAGTCGTATTAATAATTGTAGCGTCGTGCCCACAAGCCCAACCCTTTTTTTCACTGCTAAAATCAACAGCTGTTAATAGCACTTGAGTTGGTACAAGTTCAGCTTGTTGCCACTTATCGCCTGATAGGCTCTTTATTACTGTGCCATGTTTACCAACTGCAATTAAGCCATTACCTGTATCTGTAATATCAGTTAATAGCGTTTTATTTGCATTAATTGCACTGATTGCATTTTTAGGAGCTTCTTGTGCAACACTCGCACCGCTTATAATCAGGCTGGCATATACCAAATACTTCATAAATTTTAATCGCCTTGAACGAGATAATTGTTTGTCTTTATATACTGAGGAAAACGTTGCGCGATTTGATATTAGACAAACGCGATGTGAAAGGAAAAGGCACTTAACTAAAGTTAAGTGCCTAATTTATTACTATCTACCAGCGCGACGTAAAGCGCTTGATGTAAATTCGTTATCGTTAAACGACTGTGAAAAATCGTACATTTTTTCTTGGTTATCTAAACCAATCGCTAAATAACGACGAGAATTCAAATCGTGATAAACTTCAAGTGTACTCCACTGTGTAGGTACTTCGTAATAGTTAAGACCATAAGCCATAGCTACACGATAAAGTTGGTCGCGGTTATCATAAATATCCGTAACCTGTACTTGCCAGCTATCTTCATCAATATAAAATACACGTTTTTTGTATATATGGCGCGTATCATCTTTTAAGTTTGCTTCTACAACCCATACACGATGTTTTTCGTAGCGTGTATGTTCTGGGTTGATATGACCTGGTTTTAAGATGTCATCATACTCAAGCTTGTCGCTGTGAAGTTTATAGCTGTTATACGGAATATATAACTCTTGCTTACCTTTTAACGTCCAGTTGTAACGATTTGGAGAACCGTTAAACATATCAAAGTCATCAGTTGTACGTAAGCTATCAGCCGCTGTACCTGGTGCATCATAAGCTACGTTAGGTGCACGACGTACGCGGCGCTGCCCTGAGTTATAAGTCCATGCTTGACGAGGTGTTAAAATTTGGTCCATTGTTTCATGAACTAATAACGCTGTACCCGCTAAACGCGCAGGCTCTGTAACGCTTTGTTTAAATTTAAACAAAATGTTTGAGTCTTGAAGCTCTGCAGGTGTTGCACTTGGATCAGAGTATTTAACTAATAACTGCTCATCAAAACCTACGTAGTTGTAAGAGCCTGATGCTGTTGGCGCCGCTTGACCGCCAAAGCGTTCAATTGACTGCCCACGATAACGCAATAAATGGTTCCAAATTGCTTCTAAACCCGTTTTAGGAATTGGAAAAGGAATACCTATTGCAGTATTTTTAATCCCATTCCCACCTTCAACTAATTCAGCAGTAGCAGCAAACTTTTTAGTCGCATCATATACAAACTGAGGGTATGACGCAGAACGGCGAGTTTCATACACAGGCATTTTAAAAGTGTCAGGGTATGCTTCAAATAATGCAATTTGACCGGGGCTTAAGTTAGCTTTGTACTTATCGATATTTGTTTTATCAATAGTAAAAAGTACTTTGTCTGCAGTATATGGGTCTAAATGATGCATGCCAGGCTCATAGCCTTTTGGTGCAGTTGTAATTCCGTTGTTCCAAGCTGGAATAGAGCCATCTGCATTAGCTGCTTTTTCAGCACCCAATGGGGTTAAGTCTTGTCCTAAACGAGCAACTTCGTCAGCGCTCATTTTTGCCAATGCGGCACTGCTTGCAAATAAGCTACAAAATGCAGTAGCGATGAGGGTAGGTTTTTTAATCATAGTAATGTTACCCCTAGATTGAATATTTTAAGTTAAAAGAAACGTAATCGCGGTCTGAGAAGGTATTAATACCACCGCCACCCCAAAATGAGTTATAGCTTACATCTAATGACCAAGCATTTTGGTAGTTAAAGTTCATAGTAGCGCCTAAAGATTTACGATCTTCGATAAATAAGAACATAGGATCTGGCGTATTACCATTTACGTCATGAGAAAATACAAAACGTGGAGAGAAGTTAATACCGTTGTAAAGATTAAAATAATCACCTTTAGCAATCAGTCGGTAACCCCAAGATGATGCTGTTGCAAATGACTTTTGCTCTGCACCGTTTGAAAGACCAAGTTGTAACGTAGAGTAATCAGTTGTTCCTGGGCCTGTAATAACACCACTTCGACCGGTACCCGACACATTCAAGCGCATTTCGTCGTAGCCTGGCATATCGTGAATTTTAACTGCACCCACTTCACCAACTACAGCCCAGCTATCAGCACCTAGTGAAGGGCCAAATAAATGTGTTGCCGTAAACTGAATTTGCGATGTATCGCGTTCAATATAACCTTTAGCAACTTCGCCTGCAGCAACAGAACTTACCGCATCGCCTATACTCATTTGCGAAATACCCGCAAAATCAGGACGAATACCAGCAACAGCCAATTGCTCAGGCATAGCTGTGTACAGAAGCTCTACGTCATCAATTTGTAGAGGTTCATCTTGCCTAAATGCAAACTCACCCGCAAAAGCTGTTTCACCAATAGTGGTGTTAAAGCTTAAACCGTATAGTTTAATATCTTCTGGGTATTCATTTTCAGCTTTAGAAAACGCAGTTAAATCAGCTACATTATCTGAGGTAATTTCTGTAGTCATGATCATCGCTAAATCTTGCGCAATAGCTGCATTAGAAAAGTTTGATACACGACCTGAGATCAGTGGACGACGACTGTGGTAATTTACATGATAAAGTGCAATTTCTGTATCGTTCCACTCAGGTAAAAACATACCTAAACGTAAACCATATTGGCCGCCGTCATCTGGTTCTGATTTGCCATTATCGCCCTTGCCTTTAAGCGCAACTTTCGTTGGATAAGAAAGGTACATGCTTGCAAGTAATGCTTGGCCTTGCGCACTTGCAGGATCAATACCCTGCGCTGCAGCTGCCATTGCAAAATCAGACGTTAAGTTATTTAAGCTGTCAGTTAAAAATGCAACATCAATATCTGGGTTTGAAGTAAACCCAAGTTGAACGTTTTGTTGATAGCCATTTTCGGCTGCAAAATCATTAGTAGAAAAATACGTACCCGCTGCAGGAAGACGAGTTTCATGCCATTGGTACTGGTAAAAACCTTCAAGTGTAATGTTTTCGGTAATACCAAGTGAAGCCCAAAGCATGCCTACCGGAATAAATGCTTCTTTAAGCTCAGCACCTGGGGCTTTTAAACGGTCTATATCAACAGGGTTTACGTTAATACCATGAGATATAAGTGTGCTTTCACCCCAGTTAACTACTTGTTGACCTAAGCGAATTGATAATGGGTTATTCCCGTCGTTTAAATCAAAATTAGCCCAAACGTATGCATCTAGTAAACGGATATCTGCACAGCTTTGCTCTTTTGTATCTTTATCGTCACACGGGTCAACACCTTCACCAGAAGTTGGGTTTGAATAAGCGCGATCGCCATCCATCAACTCAAAATCATAAAAGTACATAAAACGGGTGAACAAACCGTAATTATCTTTAGTTATTGAAAGGTCGTGTGTTCCTTTTAATAATTTTGAGAATGAATCACCGCTATCAAAGTTTAAGTTACCAGCATCACCGTTGTTAGAATAAGAGCCTGATTGGGCCCAAACGTCTTGTGATGAATATATAGTGTTATTTAGTGCTGGGTTGTAACCCGACCAGTCAAATGCTGGATTGTTACTTTTACCAATAAGACTGAAGTCTCTATCTTCAACACGGATACTTTGGCCATATGAAAAGGTTGAATCGAAGGTGATATCAAAACCTCCAGCTTCAAATGTTGCAGCGTGTGAACTTGCTGCTGATAAACCTAAGCTAGCGGCTGCTAAACCTATAGCGATTTTGTTTTTAACAAAAAGCGATCTTCTTATCATTGTGGTTCCCCCCTGTCGCGGGTCATTTTGTGTGATCAAGTTATTGTTTTTAGTGTAATCGTAACGATAGAAGCGAATTAAACAAATTACAAATGGTCGCATTCAATCAGTTATTTATATTTCTTAGCTGACGTTTACGTATTGGTAAGACGTCATACCAGATAATTTATACACGTAAATTAACAATAGAACAAATTGAAATTAACAAAAAGATAATATTTTTATTGTTTTATAACATAAAAACCGAGTGTTAGGCCACTCGTTCAAGGCGGATAAATTTATTCTCAGGGGTGAGCAAAAGTCTAAAACGGCCTCGTATACCTATGCTTGATATAAAGGGCCTTAAATGAGTAGCAGCAAAACGAATTGTCTTGCCGCTATCTTCAACTACCTGCAATGAGCTAAAACGACCATGGTAGTAATCCATACATTCGTTATAGCTCAATCTAATGCTAAAATAATATTCAATCATTTACGCGAGTGCTTTTTCTACCTTTTCATAAAGATCGTCACTTAACCCGTTAAGGTCAGCTAAGCGTTGTAACTGCTGTTTCATTGCTTGAGAGCGTGCATCATCATAGCGCTTCCATGACATAAATGGTGTTAGCATTCGTGATGCATTCTGCGGATTGATAGCGTTAAGCTTTATCAGTAAATCGCCTAATAGTTCGTACCCTTTACCATCTGCACGATGAAATTGTGCAGTATTAAAATGGCTAAAGCTGCCTACAAGGGCACGTACGCGGTTTGGGTTTGAAAAATCAAAACATGGGTGTTCATACAACGCTTTAATGTTATCTATGGCATCACTGCCCGACTGCATTGCTTGAAGCGCAAACCATTTATCCATAACTAATACATCATGGCGCCATTGGCTATCAAAATGACTCAAAAGAGTGTGTTGAATTGGATTTGATGCTTTTACAGCAGCACTTAAGGCGCTTAGCACATTGGTCATGTTATTTGAGTTTGCAGCTTCATTAATAAACGTAATAGCTTCCGTTTTTTGTGTTTTAGCAAGGTAATGCAAACATAATTGTTTTAAAGCACGGTTTGCAACAGCACTTGCGCTTACACTGCCATCATCTTGAAGCGAATTATAGCAATTAACAAACTCATCACTTAGCTCATCAGCAATTTGCTGCTCAAATGTATGGGTTACTTTTATTATTTCATCAACAGGAATTACATCAAATTCAGCAGCTAATGTGTCAAAGCTTGGTATTTTAAGTAATTCAGCAATTAACGCTAAATCGCCCTCTTTAGTACTAATAAGTACACGAAGTGCATTTATTATATCAACACTTAAGGCGCTATTACTCGCATCACTAATTTGTGATTTTACTGCTTTAATAAACAGTTGTTGTTGCGCATCCCAACGAGAAAAGTCACTACGAGCAAAGCGCATTATATGCAGCAGCTCGGTTTGCGTAGTTTGTTGAGTCAAAATACAAGGCGCAGAAAAATCCTCAAGTAAAACGGCAACAGGCTTAGTGGCGATATTATCAAAACTAAACGTTTGTATTTTGCTTGTAACATTAAGTACGTGATCTTGCGTTTCCCCTTTGTACTCAAGCTCAATACTTTGTCCATTGGCATCTAAAAGCTCAATGGCAAAAGGAATATGCAGAGGCTTATTTTCAGGCTTATTTTCAGGCTGATTGCTAGGTGCACACTGCTCTATTGTTAACGAGTATGTATTTGTGTCGCTATCAAAGCTTTGTTCTGCATTTAATCGAGGAGTTCCTGATTGGCTGTACCAATGCTTAAATTGCTGTAAATCGACACCTGAGGCATCACTCATGGCACTTACGAAATCATCACAGGTGACAGCTTGCCCATCATGTCTTTCAAAATACAGAGTCATGCCTTTTTGAAAGTTTTCTTCGCCTAATAAGGTATGCATCATGCGTATTACTTCAGCACCTTTATCGTAAACGGTAACGGTGTAAAAGTTATTCATTTCTATTACTTTTTCAGGGCGTATTGGATGTGCCATTGGGCCTGCGTCTTCACTAAACTGGTGAGTACGCATTACTTTTACTGCATCAATACGGTTAAGGGCACGAGAGCCTATATCACTGCTAAATTCTTGATCCCTAAAAACCGTTAAACCTTCTTTTAACGATAACTGAAACCAGTCTCTGCAAGTAACACGGTTACCCGTCCAGTTGTGAAAGTATTCGTGGCCCACGATTGACTCAATCGTATGATAATCTTTATCCGTGGCTGTTTCTTGATTTGCTAATACACACTTGCTGTTAAATACGTTTAGCCCTTTATTTTCCATTGCACCCATATTGAAAAAATCTACGGCTACAATCATGTAAATATCTAAATCATATTCTAAATTAAATCGCTCCTCATCCCACTGCATTGCTTTTTTAAGTGACGCAATAGCATGTGGTGTTTTAGATAAATTACCTTTATCAACAAATAGTGCAAGCTCAACATCCCTACCACTTTTAGTTTTGTAGGTGTCTTTAAGTACATCAAAATCACCCGCTACAAGTGCAAACAAGTAACTTGGCTTTTTAAATGGGTCTTGCCACTTAACAAAGTGGCGGCCATCTGGTGTTTCTCCACTGTCTACTTGGTTACCATTGGATAGTAGTTGCGGGTATTTTTTATCTGCAATAATAGTTACATCAAATGTAGCAAGCACATCTGGTCGATCCATATAGTAGGTTATTTTTCTAAAGCCTTGAGCTTCACACTGGGTGCAATAAGCACCACCGGATAAATACAACCCCTCTAGTGAGGTATTAGTTTGCGGAGATATTTCAGTCACAATGCTTAATTGGCACTGCTCTGGCAGATTATTAATAATAAGTTGCTCACCCACTATTTGGTAATCCGTTATGGCAGCTCCCCCTACAGATAAAGACACTAAGCGTAAATCTATACCATCAAGCACTAGCGGCGTATTGTTATTATCGGCACGCTTAAGGGTAAGTAAAGCCGTCACTCTCGTTGTGAGTGGTTGCAAGTCGAAAGTGAGCTCAGTGTGCTCAATTAAAAAATTTGGGGCTTTATAGTCTTTTAAATATTGCGCTTGCGGCTTAGTCGATGCAGTCATAAATACTCCAAAAAAAGCTCCTTTAAATAAAGGAGCTGTTTAGTTTAAGCTGATTGTTTAGGTTTAATACGTAAAATTTTAATACCTAAATAGGCATAAACAATCGCTAAGAATGGGTTAATCAAATTAAAGAAAGCATACAATGCATAGTCAAATGGGTTTATTAGTAAAACACTTTGCATATAAGCACCACATGTATTCCATGGGATCAGCGGGCTTGTAATTGTGCCACCATCTTCAAGCGTACGAGATAAATTTACGGGCTTTAGGCCACGTTTTTCGTACTCGTCTTTAAACATACGTCCAGGTACAACTATAGCTATATATTGATCAGCTGCAATAATGTTTGTACCCACACACGTAGCAATAGTAGAGGCAATTAAAGACCCTGTACTTTTAGCAACTTTTAATATGCTCTTAACAAAAATGTCTAACAACCCTGTTTTTTCCATAATAGCGCCAAACATAAGCGCAGTCATTATAAGCCATGTCGTTGTAAGCATTCCTGCCATACCACCGCCGCTTAATAATGAGTCCATTTTGTCATCGCCGGTATCTACACTAAAGCCATCAAAAAAGGTTGTCCAAATTAGTTTAAAGTAACCCACTAACTGACCCTGTGATACATCAATTTGACTCGCAATTAAGTCTGATTGAAACAACATTGCCCATACTGCACCAACAACAGCTCCAATGGAAATAGCAGGAAAAGCTGGCATTTTTTTAATTGCTAATACTAATAGGACAATAAGTGGGATGAGCATTTCAAAACCAATATTAAAGTTTTGTTGTAAAATTACTGTTATTTCTTCTATTCGCCCTGCTTCACTCGAAGCAGTGGCATTAAAGCCCATAAATATAAATATAATCAATGCAATTACAAAGCTAGGAACGGTTGTCCATAGCATGTGTTGTATGTGCTCAAATAAATCAGCGCCAACAACTGCTGGTGCTAGGTTTGTTGTCTCGGATAGTGGGCTTAATTTGTCGCCAAAATAAGCACCCGATATAACTGCACCTGCGGTAACTGTTTGCTCAAGCCCGAGGCCAGTTGCTACACCTAACAAGGCAACACCTATAGTAGCTGCTGTCGTCCACGAACTACCAATACTCATAGCTACAATGCCACAAATTAAACAGCTCGCTGCATAAAACCAACTAGGGTTAATAACCTGTAGGCCATAATAAATTAAAGTGGGTACAGTACCCGAAAGTAACCAAGTACCAATTAAAGCACCCACCATCAATAATATTAAAATTGCACCAAGTGAAAGTGTAATTCCCTCAATCATTGCTTGCTCAAGTTTTTTCCAGGTATAACCATTTTTTAGGCCAATTAAAGCGGCTGCAAAAGTAGCAAATAAAAGTGCAATTTGGTTAGGACCTGATGATGAGTTATCACCAAATAAATATACAGCGGCACCGAGTAAGCAGATTAATACAGAGATGGGAATTAGTGCATCAAAAAACGAGGCGGGCTTAATTGGTTTATCTTCCAATGGCTTCAAAATAGAGACTCCTACACACATTCGCTGCGTGTTTAATTATTATTTTTGAACGGTTAACGCATAAATTGAGCACAATAAGGTAACCCAACTTAAAGTAATAGGCGATTATAACAATTTACTAAATTATAGGTAGTAAAAAAGGCGCTAAAGCGCCTTTTTTATAGAGGTAAAACCAGTGGTTACTTTTTAGCGATACGTCCATATTTAATATAGTCTTGAGTGATCAACGCCGCTTCTTCTAAAAACGGGTCTAACTCTTCGATTATTTCTGGTACATCGTCAAGGTTTTCAATTGGGTCTTTCCCTAAACGTTTAAGACGCTCATTTGTACGCACAAGTGCACGTGCTTCGCCTTCGTCTTTCTCTTTGATGCGCTTAGCTTCAACTAAAGAAATCGTTTTACGATCTTTTTCTTCGTTATAACGCGCTATATCATCAAATACATAATTAAACTCAGGCTCTGCTTTAATGCGTTGCTCATGGTTTTTTTCTAAATAAGTAATAATAGGCGTCAAATTACCTAATTTTTTGTATTTCGCTTTTACAATGCTATCCCAAGGTAAAGCATTATCTTGTTTACTTTCGCCCCACTCTGCTGGGTCAATTGCTGATGGAAACGAAATATCAGGAATAACACCTTTGTGCTGCGTGCTACCACCATTTATACGGTAAAATTTAGCAATTGTATATTGCACACTGCCCAGCGCATTATCGTACAAATCGTAAGCACGGCCTAAGCCTTTATGTTGCTGTACAGTACCTTTACCAAACGTTTGCTCGCCGATAATAACTGCACGGCCATAGTCTTGCATAGCGGCTGCAAATATTTCAGACGCAGATGCACTATAGCGATCGACTAATACAGTTAATGGGCCGTCGTAATAAGTAATACCATCACGGTCTTTTTGCTCTTCAATACGGTTATTTAAAGTATGAATTTGAACAACTGGACCTTGGTCAAAAAACAAGCCTGACAGCTGTGTTGCTTCATATAAAGAACCACCACCATTTTGACGTAAGTCGATGATAATGCCATCCACTTTTTCTTCTTTAAGCTTTGCTAATTCAACTTTTACGTCTTTCGACAGGTTGTTGTAAAAACCTGGGATTTCAATCACCCCAATTTTACTTGTTAAATCAGAATATTTTGCCTCAAACACTTCTGACTTAGCTGCTCTATCTTCTAAGCGGATTTTATCACGCGTGATTTCAACTACTTTAGGTGCGCCATGAGCGTCAACACCTTTTAAATACTGTAAGCGTACTTTAGTGCCTTTAGGGCCTTTAATTAAATCAACTACGTCATCTAAACGCCAGCCAATTACATCTACAAATTCTTCGCCATCTTGGGCAACACCAATAATACGGTCATCAGCTTTAATTTGATCTGTTTTATCAGCAGGGCCACCCGGCACTAAGCTGCGAATAACAGTATAATCCTCATCTGGACTTAATACGGCACCTATACCTTCAAGCTCTAAGTCCATGTCCATTTTGAATTGCTCTGCACGACGTGGCGATAAATAAGACGTATGCGCCTCAATACTACGTGCGAGTGAATTCATTACAATTTGAAATGCATCTTCTGAATTTGATTGCACCAAACGTTTTTGCGCATTTTTATAACGCTTGGTCAGTACTTCTTTAATGCCTTCCCAATCTTTACCGGTCATTTTTAAACGTAGTGCATCGTATTTAACACGCTCACGCCAAATTTCATCAAGCTCAGCTTGAGATGTTGGCCACGCTGCATCTTCTCGATCAAAAAAGTATTCGTCTTCTTTATCGAACGTCATTTCTTTTTCAAGCAATGTAAGTGAATATTCATAACGTTCAAAGCGGCGCTTAAGGCTTAAGTTGAAAATATCAAACGTGAAACCTAACTTGCCGGTAGTCAAAGCGTTATCAAAGTCGTCACGGTATTGATCAAAAGACGCAACATCGCTTGCTAAATAAACGCTTTTATTAAAATCAAGGGATTCGATATAACGATCGTAGACTTTACTAGAAAGCTCATCGTTAAATCGAACCGGTGTGTAATGTGAACGAGTAAATAAGCTAGCCACTCGTTTGCTGGCAGTTCCATGTTGGCTTTCTTGCTTGAGCTGAGGTAAATCGTCGATTGTAACGTCTTCTACAGCAGCAAATAATGAACCTGAAAACAGGGCAGCAACTAACGGAATGAGCGTAAACTTTTTACTCATACACAACTCCTTAATTTATTTACAGCTTATATGATGTATAAGCTGTCAGCTTTAGTTTTAACTTGCATACCTGTCACTAATTCAACGTGAACGTCATCTTTGTTCACTTCTGTAATTACTGCATTTACAAGTGCTTGGCCAAGTTTAACCTTAACCTTGTTATTAACCTTGACCTCGTCTGCTGGTAAAGGTTCAATTTTTCCTGAACGCTTAGCCGGTGCAGCTTTAGCTGGTTTGTTAGCTGAAGAACTAAGCTCGCCCGCTTTATTTGCGTGAGCTGGTTTCTTTTTGAAAGTTTTTGAATCTGAATCTTGGCGCGGACGCTGTTGTTTTTTACGTTTAGCCATTTTAGCGCGGCTTTCTTCCAATGCTTTTTGTGCATGGTCGATGTGCTCTTGCTCAACTTTTTCACCTTGATTACCATCAAGGTCAATACGAAACTCTGACTTAGTCACAGCTTCTAAATAACGCCAGTTTGACGTGTATTTTCTAAGTGCTTGACGTACTTGAGTCTTACTTACTTTTTCAGACCCTTCAATACGCTCAGCGATATCTTTAAAAATACCTACTTTAAGCGGTTTGATCCCGTCTTTTTGTTTAAAACACTGAGGAAATTCTTGGTATAAGAATTCCAGTACTTCATTAATATCTTTTAGCTTGTTTGTGGTTTCCATTTTAGAACCTATTTTTCACATCTTTTCATCAAGGGACGAATCGACGTAGTGTATTACCCAGTCGACCAACTCTTCGAAGTCAGCTTCAATTACAGCCATATCACCTCGAAGGTGTTCCCAAATACCATTAATTGTTTCATCAATAAATTCACACTCGGAGTCGTCTGGTAGACGGTCCCAGGCTATGTGAATCAAATCATTGAGCGTTTCCGCTACATGTTCTTCATCGCCTTCCCAATCGCCAACATCTTGTATGGCAAATAGGTAGTCTTGAACATTTAGCAAATCTTTCATTACAAGCTAGCCTCAAAGCACTTAACTAATGCTTCTAAACCTGCTTTGTCATCAGTATCAAACCGCGAGATACTAGGGCTATCAATATCTAGCACCGCAAATATTTTACCATGTTTCATGATAGGTACAACAATCTCAGAGTTTGACGCCGCATCACAGGCAATATGCCCATCAAATGCGTGCACATCTTCAATTAATTGTGTTTGCAATGTAGCCGCAGCCGTTCCACATACACCTTTTCCTACTGGAATACGAATACATGCAGGATTACCCTGAAACGGGCCTAGTACCAATTCTGACGGTGAATCCATAAAGTAAAAACCCGCCCAATTTACATCTTCTAAAGAGGTAAATAACAGCGCGCTTATATTTGCCATATTAGCAATTACATTCGATTCACCGGCAATCAGCGATTCAGTTTGCTTAACTAATGACTGGTAAAAATCGTGCTTTTGCATACCAAACTACTTCTTATTAAACATACAGTAGCTAAAGGTACTCTTTGTGGTGAAAAATTGGAACCTTTTGCGGGTAAAAAAAAGGAATTTACGCCGTTTATCAGCGCCCTTGATTAATAAAGCTGCAATTATGATTTTGCTGATTTACGAAGACCAAATAAAAATAGCCCCGCAGCGAATGCCGACATGACACTATTAATTAAAAATATTTCGCCTGTGGTGGCACTTAATAGGTAACTAAAAATAGCCCCACCTAACAAACCTAGCGTTAGCACTCCAGAGTAATTAACCTTTGAATACTTAAACATAAGTAAATACCCCGGAACCACGAAAGCCGCCATTGTTAAGCCTACAATGTGTGCATTTGATATAGCAGTCATCAACAAGTTTAAAAATATTGATACAAACTCACCTTCCAGCGTAAGTGAATAGTAAACACCAAGTAAACTGCCTACAATAACAGGCGATAATAACGAAAGCCCTACGCTTTTTGCTAGTTGATGTTTCATTTAAAATCCTTAATACACAAGCCTAAATACTATGTATTAAGCATGCACCAAGATCTTGAGGTTAGAAACAGAGACTATGGTCGTAATTTATGGATAAAAATAAACCACATTACGCCATCAACTCATCACTTTTTATAAGCGTAAAGTTTTAAGCTCAAAACAGCTCAGTTGTCATAACTGAGCTATTTGGCTTGAGAGTTCAAAACTACGAGAAGTTACAATTTCTTCTAGCACCGCCAGCCTTTCGTTTAACACTTTTGTTTGTTTTTCTAATGCTACGATCTTTGAAGCATCAATAGCACTTTGCAATTTTGCTTGTGTCTCAACCTTTGAGGTTTTATAACTGAAGTAACGCTTAAGGGATGCCAATAACAGAACGGGTGAGCTAAATACAATAATAACCATAAATAATTCGAACATAATAATTCCTGCATTTAATATTAATTTACTGCACACGCAGCTGAATGAACTCGGGTTTGAAGCAATTTAGATAAAACTACTTCGCGTGGTTTACCTTTTCGAATTAGCATCTCTACATACACAATACTTAATATAATTGCTGTTGCCTTAAATAGATTACCTTGTAAATCCCCTGCTGCCCCACCTGACATCCCAAAGATCCCGTAAGCCGCATTCATAAAAATATGCATCCACATTGGGAACCAAATACGGTATCCACATTCACAATACAGCCACGCAAACCAAGTCCCTGCAATCGTTGTTACCGTAACTGCCATCACTGCAGATAAAGGGTCATTGCCTTGATAAATGTGCCCCATACCAAATATCACAGAACTAACTAACGCTGCAGGTATAAAGCCCCAACGACAGTATTTAAATAGCACACCAAATAATGCAGCTCTAAAGATAACCTCTTCAAAAAAACCGGCATAAACCGAACCCGTAATGATCGCTGATATCGAAAGATGAAGTTTACTACTTAAAAATGCATACCCTAGAGTCATAGGAATACAACAGAGCAACGCTGCAAGTGTATAATTAATGAATCCATCAAAGCTAAGTCCTATTGACTCAAACAACCTCTCTTGTTTAAACAAAACAATGGCAGCAGCAACTAACGGACCATATAAAAAGGTAAATTTAGCGGGAATGAATAAAATATCAGTTTGGTTATCAATATTAGATAACCAGCTAGACCAACCATCTCCCCAAAAATGCCTCATTACGTAGTGACAAAATATAAATATAGTAATTATTAGAAACGCATGCATAGCGTGTTTCATACCTCTTTTCCTCGTTAAGTTGTTAAATTCAACTTAATCCTGGCAATAGCATAAGCACAAAGCGACTCATTAGGGCTTAGCTGCAGTTTAAGGTATAAAACTCACTGTTTTGGGGTGGTTAACATGTTTTTGGGGCTAACAACAAAGCGTCTTTTATTGTTTTAACGTAGGTGCGAGACACTGGTATTGTAATATTTGATTCATTAAGTGATAACTGTAACCCACCTGCGTTACCACTATAATGCTTAACGCTTTGTAAGTTGATCGCATAAGAACGGTGGCATTTTATAACAGATGTATTGTGAGGTAGTTGTCTTAACAATCCTGTAAGTGATGTTCGT
Source organism: Pseudoalteromonas sp. S3178 (assembly GCF_005886985.1). Taxonomy (NCBI): domain Bacteria; kingdom Pseudomonadati; phylum Pseudomonadota; class Gammaproteobacteria; order Alteromonadales; family Pseudoalteromonadaceae; genus Pseudoalteromonas; species Pseudoalteromonas sp. S3178. The sequence continues at coordinate 198,691 of NZ_PNCW01000027.1, forward strand.
AATAAACTCTGAACTATTTTATCACCATCAAAAATGGTGATTTCACAGTAATTATCAGCAGATTTAATAAATAAGATGTGATGGTGAGCAACTTTAACCTCATCATTTTTATTTTCGCCTTTAAGTGAGATTGTCTCTAACGCAGTTTCTTCTAACCGCGTTTGATTTTCATCAGCTGCGCTTGAGGGTATTAAATTTTTTACGTGCCGGTTTACCAGAAGTAAAAATATAAGGGGAAATACACCAATACAAAATATATATCCCACGAAGAGTAATTGATTTTGCCAGTGCCAAGACCCCAGCACTGCAACCACAAAATACCCGTGATTAAATAATGCTGTTATCAGTAAATATGTAAAAGGAATAATAGTTAAATGTTTTAACTTATCATTAAAGTTTATTTTGAGTAATGCGATTTCAATTGCACCCGATAGGAGCAAAGCACAAAAGGTGACTAACCCATATCCAGATAGCCGGAGTAACTTATAGGGTTCGCTATCGTTTGAAGTACCAAACGGTTGAAAAATAAAAAGTACAAAAAGTGTTATAAACGAGAACATAACAGCACGATATATAACTAACTTCCTTGATTCTAAGTCATCTTTTAGCCACAACATCCTATTTTATATACCTTTAGTTTTAAGATATTTAAAAGTAACACACATTAATATGCGCATTCTATTGCATTTAAACTCTTTTTATAGTGATTTTTAATCGGCAAGAAAGTCAAACATGAAGCTAAATAAACATTGTTTCGTGATGTAAAATATACATATTAGCGTTCAATGAACTTTAGATATGACTCGTGGATAAAAAGCGGGTCATAATTAAGTGAGGAATTTTGTTTCCAACACAAAAAAGCCCGCTAAATAGCGGGCTTTAATATAATGGTGGAGAGATAGGGATTTGAACCCTAGATGGGCTATAAACCCATGCCGGTTTTCAAGACCGGTGCATTCGACCACTCTGCCATCTCTCCAAAACTATTATAAATATTAGTAAGAGTGTACTAATATTTATTTTAAATGAATGATATTTAATTAATACCACACACTTATTAAATAAGTGGTGGAGAGATAGGGATTTGAACCCTAGATGGGCTATAAACCCATGCCGGTTTTCAAGACCGGTGCATTCGACCACTCTGCCATCTCTCCGCACGGCCTGCATAATAGGGAAAGCCATTGCCTTTGTGAAGCTTTTTTTTAAATTAATTGTTTAAGTGCTTAAAAAACAATTAATTTGTTTAAACTTAAAGCAAATTATAACTTTTTATAAGATTCAGGAACTTAAATTTAAAAATAACACTCTATTGATCTACAAAGGTTTGCCCAAACATATAAGAGTTGGTAATCTAATTTTAGTTAAATTATCGAAACAGACTTGTTTCACTTTAAGGAGCTCTACAATGGCGTTTAATCAATCGTACAATACCGCTAAACCGGTAATGTCGACCATTGAAACAAATAAGGTACTTAAAAACACCTATTTTTTACTTGCTATGACACTTGCATTTAGTGCAGTAACAGCTGGTATTTCAATGGCACTACAATTACCTTACTTTATGGGACTTGTGTTTACACTGGTTTCGTTCGGTTTATTATTTGTTGTAAATAAAAAAGCAGAGTCTGCATCTGGTGTGTTTTGGGTGTTTGCGTTCACAGGCTTAATGGGAGCTGGCCTTGGCCCACTATTAAATCACTACGCTGCAATGCCTAATGGCCCAATGCTTATTATGCAAGCGTTAGGTTCTACAGCACTTATTTTCTTTGGTTTATCTGCTTATGCACTTAACACTAAGAAAGACTTCTCATTTATGGGTGGCTTTTTAACTGTTGGCTTAATTGTCGTAATCGTTGCAAGCATTGTTAATATTTTCGTTGGCAGCTCGCTAATGTTTATGGTGCTTAACGCAGCTGTAGTTTTAATTATGTCTGGTTTGATTTTGTTTGATACAAGCAGAATCATCAACGGCGGCGAAACAAACTACATTCGCGCTACAGTGTCTTTATACTTAAATGTATATAACTTATTTACGTCTTTACTTGCTCTACTTGGCGCAAGTGATGACTAATTAAAAAGTTCTGTTAAAATAGCCCCTTAATTGGGGCTTTTTTATTGGAATTGTTTTGCCGCGTTTCGTACTCTCATTGCATACACCACCATCTGATCACGACACAACACAACGATTGGTTAGCTTTGCTCAAGCTTGTTTAGCACAAGGGCATACTATAGATGCGATATTTTTATATCAGCAAGGCATTTATCACGCTTCAAACAATCTTGATTTACCCTCAGATGAGCTTCAAATAACAGACCTTTGGCAGCAATTAGCAGATCAAAATATAAACTTAATGCTATGTGTAACCGCTGCAGAAAAACGCGGGTTAGATATAAAAAACACCAGTGTCTTTGCAGTTGCGGGATTAGCCGAATTTGCAATGCTCGCAAGCGACGCTGATAAGTGGATACAATTTAAATGATTAACGTTTTAGTGATAAGCCAAAGCAGCCCATTTGATGATTTAAATATTCGTGATGCGCTCGACATGACATTAATATTTGCCGCTGTCGATCAAAACGTTAGCTGGTTGTTTAGCGGCCCGGCTGTGCTTGCTTTAAAGAAACACCAACAACCAAACTCTATTGGTATAAAAGATTTCTTTAAAAATATTAAAACCCTAGAAATCTATGATGTTGAAAATATCTATGTGTGTGAAAAGTCGCTTTTTGATTACGGTTTAAATAAACATGATTTACTCATCGCAGCTCAAACACTTAATTTTAGCGAGCAGCAAACCTTAATTAAAAACCAAAAACATGTGGTGAACATATGAGTACCCTACATATTTTTTCTAAAACGCTAAATAATTACTGCGCAAATCAACTTGAAAACTTAATTCAGCCCACAGATAAAGTACTTTTATTAGGCGATGCCTGTTTTGCTAAAAAACAATTTAGACAATTTTCAGATTCGCTTTTATTACTAGCACAAGACATTCAAGTGCGTGCAGTAACTTTATCAGATAACGATACAGCAATAAGCTATGAAGAATTTGTAGCGCTTACCTTATCAACCAATCAATCTATTACTTGGTAACCCATGCTTGAATTTAATAATGTACACATTGACACCGACAAACAAGGTTATTTACTTGATCACACACTGTGGACTAAAGAGTTAGCCCCTGTTATTGCCGCGCAAGAAAATATAACCCTGAGTGAGCAACACTGGGAAGTTATAAACTTCGTTCGCAATTTTTACCTTGAATACAATACAAGCCCTGCTATTCGTATGCTTGTAAAAGCCATGGCTAAAGCGCTTGGAGAAGATAAAGGTAATAGTATTTACTTATACAAATTATTTCCTAAAGGCCCAGCTAAACAAGCAACTAAAATTGCCGGACTACCAAAGCCAGCTAGGTGTATTTAATGAAAAACAAATCGAGCAATAAAAACACACCTGATTCAACAGCTAAACGTAATACCGGGCGCACTTACTCGCGAAGTGCGCTTAAAAAGCCTGCAGAGAAACGAGAAATAAAGCCGCAAATTGCCTCTAAAGATAGAAAAATTGTCCTTTTTAATAAACCGTTTGATGTACTTTGCCAATTTACCGACGATGACAACAGGCAAACACTCGCACAGTTTATCCCTATAAAAGAAGTATATGCTGCAGGAAGGTTAGACCGTGACAGTGAAGGCTTATTACTTTTAACAAACTGCGGAAAATTACAAAATACCTTAACCTCTCCTAATAAAAAAACAAATAAAACATATTGGGTGCAAGTAGAAGGTGAGCCCACTAGCGAATCGATCAACGCATTATGCAAAGGGGTTGAGCTAAAAGACGGCCTAACACTTCCGGCTAATGTTAAAATTATTGACGAACCTGATATATGGCCACGTAACCCACCCGTTCGTGAACGTAAGTCAATCCCAACTACATGGCTTAGTATTACAATTAATGAGGGAAAAAACAGGCAAGTGCGCAGAATGACTGCTCATATTGGCCACCCTACATTGCGCCTAATTCGCTACAGTATTGGTAATTACACCTTAGATAATATTAATTCAGGCGATTACAACGTCATTAAAGGTGCTCTAGATGCATAAACCACATATAACTGTTGCTGCAATAGTAAAAAATAAGCAGCAGTTTTTACTCGTTAAAGAGCGAGATAAATTTACTAAACAAATTTGTTATAATCAACCTGCAGGTCATCTTGAAGAAAAAGAAACACTGGCTCAAGCAGCCTCTAGAGAGCTTTTAGAAGAAACGGGTTTAAGTTTAAAGCCTAGCGGCTTTTTAGGTGTTTATAATTTGCACGCAGCTAACGGCGTGCATTATTTAAGGTTTTGTTTTTTATTTGAAACAACAACTGAAACCGCAGTGCTTGAGCCAAAAGACAGCGATATAATATCGGCTAATTGGCACAGCTATGAGCAAATTAAAGACCTTCCTCTTAGAAGCCACCTTGTTTTGAAATGTATACAAGATAGTTTAAACAAAGCGCCTTTAAGCCTAGATACAATTTATGACGATTAACTAGTTTCACTTTTTGCAAGTGCAATACAATTACGCCCTTGACGTTTAGCATAATAAAGAGCGTTATCCGCCCCCTTAACAAAGCTAAATCGGTCCTCTGTATCGTTATCGTCAATAGTATTTATTCCCATACTAAGTGATAATAAACCACTGTAGCTATCCTCGTGGACTATCGCTAAATTTTCAATTGCTTTTTCAATTTGTTCGGCAATAAACAAAGCGCCTTGCCTGTCTGTTTGCGGCAATAAAACAACAAACTCTTCGCCGCCATAGCGTGCGACAAAATCTTCAGGGCGACTAACGGTGGAAGCTATTTCTTGAGCTACATCATATAAACAGGTATCTCCTGCCATATGCCCGTAGCGATCGTTAAATTGCTTAAAGTAGTCTATGTCTATTAAAATAATAGAAAGCGCACCATTTCTGTCACGAGCACAGTCAAATTCTTGTACAAGTTTCTCGTCAAATCGGCGCCTATTTGCTATTCGCGTTAGCGAATCAAGAAATGCCATATCTCTAAGAATATCTTCTGCCTGCATTCGCTCCGTTGCGTCATTAAAAACGGCAATAAACTCTTCACCAATATTTATACCAGAGATTTCCATCAATATTTGCGAGCCATCGCTGCAACTTACTTTATAATTATTCGCAGGAATATCATTATTGTTTTCTTGTGTAACATCTAAAGACTCCTGCCAAAGTTTTTTTACAAACTCTCGGTATTGAGGATCTGGATATGCTTTTTTCCACCAGGCTTTTAAATTTGGTACCTCTTTAACAGAATAACCAAATACATCTACAAACCTCTGATTTACTTTAAGTATGTCACCTGTGTTTGCGCATACATTACATATAGGCATGGGTAGTTTAGTAAATAACTTAGCGTAATGGCTCAACTCATGCTTTCGCATAGGATTTAAAATATTTTGTGATAAGTAGCTTGATGGCATATCACCTTTATCACTGTTGATTTTTTGTTCCATAATTAAAGCAAAATACCACTCGAGCCACCATCCCTCAACGGTTTGTAACACAAGGCTCTGGGTTTGATCAGACAGATAAAGTGACTTTTTTATTAAGCCAAAAAGTTCATTAACAGGATTTGGCTCTTGATATACATGCGCGTTTTTTAATTTAATTAACTCGTAGAATAAATGATACGCTGACTGCTTAAATTCATGTTTTGGGTTTGCTAAAACATCGCTAATTTGAAAGTCAGGTTTTGCTATGTAATGTACGACAAACGATTCTATTTTACTTACCTGATAGGCATAATTCATATATTCATTCCATTGACTATATTTTTAATGACGTTATTACTGCCAAGTTTGCTTCTAATACTTTTACCTAAGTGTATATTTACTTTAATAGTTTTCAAACAAAATACTAGTAAATAAGTACAAAAAACTAAAGTATTTGTTTTTTATCTAAAATGATAATTATTTCGTACATTTAATGCCAAAGGCTTATTTATTTTTATTGAGCACTGTTTGCTATTTATTATAAAAATAAAATCAGCATAAAATAGGCTCTTTACACACCCTCTCCCTTTAAGCACAAACAAAATACATGCTATAATCGCGGCCTTTCCAAGTTAACAGCAATCTGTATAAGCGAAATTATTCATGAGCGAAAATAGTCACATTAAAGTCATCGTTGGTATGTCCGGCGGTGTTGATTCTTCTGTATCTGCATATTTATTACAACAACAGGGCTACCAAGTAGAAGGCCTGTTTATGAAGAACTGGGAAGAAGACGACAATGACGAATACTGTGCAGCAGCCGATGATTTAAAAGACGCACAAGCAGTATGCGACAAGTTAGGCATAGAATTACACACTGTTAATTTTGCAGCAGAATACTGGGATAACGTATTTGAGTACTTTTTAGAAGAGTACAAAGCAGGCCGTACGCCTAACCCAGATATAATGTGTAATAAAGAAATTAAATTTAAAGCATTTTTAGAGTTTGCTGCACAAGCACTTGGCGCAGACTTTATAGCAACGGGTCATTACGTTCGCCGTGAACTACGAGACGACAAATACGTAATGTGCCGTGGCCTAGATAACAATAAAGACCAAAGCTACTTTTTATACACATTAAGCCACGAGCATATCGCGCAAACTTTATTCCCTGTTGGTGATATAGAAAAGCCAGAAGTACGTCGCATTGCCGAAGAGCAAGATTTAATTACTCACGATAAAAAAGACAGTACAGGCATTTGTTTTATCGGTGAGCGTAAGTTTAAAGATTTTTTACAGAAGTTTTTACCTGCGCAACCAGGTGTTATCGAAGACACGGACGGTAATAACGTAGGTGAGCATGAAGGCTTAATGTACCATACACTTGGTCAACGCAAGGGTTTGTTAATTGGTGGCATGAAAGAAGGCTCTGGTGAGCCATGGTACGTAGTTGATAAAGACTTAGAGCGTAACGTACTCGTTGTTGGCCAAGGTAAAGACCACCCTCGCCTTTATAGCAATGGTCTTAATGCAAACCAATTACATTGGGTTGACCGCATTGGTCCAAAAGGGTCAACGCGTTGTACAGTTAAAACACGTTACCGCCAAGAAGACTTAAGCTGTACCCTGCTTGTAGGCGAAGACGGCATGGCTCGTGTATTATTTGACGAGCCACAAAAAGCAGTTACACCAGGTCAATCTGCAGTATTTTATGCAGACGATATCTGTTTAGGCGGTGGTATTATTGATTCGGTGATCAAGTAATGAATGAACACCAAGTCATGGCGCTTGCCGCCATGTGTCAAGTAGCTAAACAAGTTCAGAAAATTGCGCAATACGGTTCTAATAACGAACACGACCTAGAAGTATTATTCGCAAGTATTGTACAAACATCACCTGCGTCACCGGTTGATGTGTACCAAGGTACACACAACTTACGTGATGGCTATAAAACATTATTAGCTCAGCTAACAGCTGGTGCTCAAAAGGATGTTGAAATAGTAAAATACGTAGGTGGTTTAATGCAGCTTGAGCGCGCACTGAGTGCAAACGACAAAAGCTTAAACGAATTAGGTAAACGAATAGATGATATCCATCGTCGTTTAGACCACTTTGCTATTACCGATGAAAGCGTTGTTGCCGGTCTAGCAGATATATACTCGTCGGTGCTGAGCCCCCTTGGGCACCGAATTCAGGTTTATGGTAAACCCGAGTTATTAAAACAGCAACTCACTCAAAATAAAATCCGTGCATTATTACTTGCCGGTATTAGAAGTGCAGTATTATGGCGACAAATGGGCGGTAAACGCCGTCATTTTTTCTTTGCAAAAAGAAAAATCATCGCCATTGCTAAAGCAAAAATTTAATTATCGTTCAAACTAAAATTTAGGAGTTATTATGGAGCTTTCAGCGTTAACGGCTATCTCTCCAGTGGATGGTCGCTACGGCAGCAAAACCACTGAACTACGCAGTATTTTCAGCGAATTTGGCTTAATCAAATACCGCGTAATTGTTGAAGTGCGTTGGTTGCAAGCGTTAGCTGCAGCAAGCGAAATTAAAGAAGTACCTGCATTTAGCGAACAAGCAAATGCACTTTTAAACGCCATTGTAGATAACTTTAGCGAAGCAGATGCACAGCGTGTTAAAGATATTGAACGTACAACTAATCACGATGTTAAAGCGGTTGAATACCTACTAAAAGAAAAAGTAGCCGACAACGCAGAGCTTCATGCAATTAACGAATTTATCCACTTCGCATGTACCTCTGAAGACATCAATAACCTATCTCATGGTTTAATGTTAACTGAAGCTCGTAATAAGGTTTTACTACCTTACTGTGATGATTTACTTAGCGCTATTAAAGAAAAAGCTGTTGAGTATAAAGCAATCCCAATGATGACACGTACGCACGGACAACCTGCTACACCATCAACTATGGGTAAAGAGTTTGCAAACGTATACATGCGTTTAAAGCGTCAACGCGACCAAATTGCTCAAGTTGAAATGCTAGGTAAAGTAAACGGTGCTGTTGGTAACTATAATGCTCACCTAAGCGCTTACCCAGATTACGACTGGCATACACATGCAGATGAGTTTGTATCAAGCTTAGGTTTAACACTGAACCCATTTACTACTCAAATTGAACCGCATGACTACATAGCTGAGTTATTTGATGCTATCGCTCGATTTAACACTATATTGCTCGATTTTGATCGTGATATGTGGGGCTATATTGCACTTAATCACTTTAAGCAAAAAACAATTGCGGGTGAAATAGGTTCATCAACTATGCCGCATAAAGTTAACCCTATTGATTTTGAAAACTCAGAAGGTAACTTAGGCTTAGCAAATGCTATTTTTGCTCACCTTGCACAAAAATTACCAGTATCGCGCTGGCAGCGTGACCTTACCGACTCAACGGTTTTACGTAACCTTGGTGTGGGTATGGGTTACGCCCTTATTGCGTATCAGTCAACACTTAAAGGTGTTAGCAAGCTTGAAGTTAACGAGCAACGTTTGCTTGAAGAGCTTGACCAAAACTGGGAATTACTAGCAGAGCCAATTCAAACGGTAATGCGTAAATACGGTATTGAAAAGCCATACGAAAAACTTAAAGATTTAACCCGTGGTAAGCGCGTAAATCAAGAAATTATGGCTGACTTTATCGACGGTTTAGACCTTCCAGAGCACGCTAAAGTAGAAATGAAAAAACTAACACCTGCCAACTACATTGGCCGCGCTGTTGAGTTTATTGACGATTTAGTTTAAATACTAAATTGCGCATACAAAAAGCGAAAGGATAATCCCTTTCGCTTTTTTTGTCTTAAATTTATAGGCCAACTCTATGTACCAACTAAAAATAAACAACCTCTCTGAGCAAGAGTTTTTAACCCATTTTTGGCAAAAAAAACCACTGCTAATAAAGCAAGGCTTTAGTAATTTTAACGATCCAATTGAAGCTGAAGAATTAGCAGGCCTAGCTATGGAACAAAGCATAGAGTCGCGCATTGTCACTAACCACAATAACGACTGGCAAGCACACCAAGGTCCATTTGAAAACTTTGAATTATTAACCGAAGAACATTCAACATTACTTGTTCAAGCAGTCGATCATTGGCATTGTGAGGCAGCCCAATTACTGGAGCCATTTAGATTTATTCCTAATTGGCGAATTGATGATTTAATGGTTAGCTATTCAACGCCTAAAGGCGGTGTTGGCCCTCATTTAGATCAGTACGATGTGTTTATTATTCAAGGTGAAGGTAAGCGTCATTGGCGTGTTGGCCTACCCGACCCAACACTTAAGCAATTTGCTCAAAACAAAAAACTACTTCAAGTTGAGCCTTTTGAAGCCGTAATAGACTGTATATTAGAGCCTGGCGATATTTTATATATTCCGCCTGGTTGCCCACATGAAGGTTATGCTGTTGAAAATGCACTTAACTATTCAGTCGGTTTTAGAGCGCCTAACCAACAAGATTTACTATCAAGTTTTGCCGATCATATTATTGATACCGAAAGCGGTCAAAAGCGTTATACCGACCATAACCTTACCCTTAGAGAGTCAAAAGGTGAACTAACTAATCTTGAAGTTGATAAAGTTAAAACCTTAATGGCCGCCCTTTTAGAGAATAACGAACTCTTTAAACAATGGCTTGGAAACACGCTAAGCCAAGCCAAACACGAAATGGATTTAGCACCTTTAGAAGATGAGCTTTCAAGCGATGATATAACTCAATTACTAAACGATGAAAACAATGTGTTTGAGCGTTTAGGAGGTGTTAGAGCTATTTACCAAATACTTGAGAGTACAGTATTATTAAGTGTTAATGGTGAAAATTATGAACTGCCAATGAGCGATTTAAATGCAGTTAAATTACTAACCGATACCAACTATTTTAATAGCGATGATTTAATGGCTCACCAACCCAGTCTAGAATTTATTAAAACCTTTACTACACTAGTTAATGAAGGGATATGGTATAACTAGAGGTGAGCTATGGGCTATCGAGTTAACGAAGTAGATTGGAACAGGCAAAAAAGTTTGTTACAGCAAATACGAGAACGCGTTTTTGTATACGAGTTACATATACCCAAAAGAATAGAGTTCGATAGCCTAGATGAAATATGCCAACATGTACTCGTTACCGACGAGTCTGAGCAAGCCGTAGCAACGGGCAGATTATGCAGTGACGGCTTAATAGGCCGTATTGCAGTGCTACCAGAGCACCGTAACCGCCTTGTATATCAATCACTTTTAAACTTTATTGTTAAGCTTGCAGCACGCCAAGGTATTAATACCATTTGTATTAACTGTATTTTAAACGAAGTTCAACTTTTCAATCAAAATGGTTTTATAAAACAAGGGTGTGTGTTTATGGAAGCCGGTATACCCAGGCAAAGAATGCAGTGTGAAGTAGCCGACTTTGTTACTAAGCCATTTACACTCGTACATTAAAAAAGGGCAATTCATAATTTGCCCTTTTAATTTTTACTTAACTTAAATGCTGATTACTTAGGCTCATTAGCCCATAACTGTTCGTTTTCATGCATTTCGTACAAACCATGTGCACGATTTATAAGTAAATTTGCAAAGTTAACTTGAGTTTGGTCTTTCGCACCAACACTCATTATTTGATCAGCCTTTAACTGCCACTGTAATGAAAAGTAACGCATAGCATCACGTGCATCTTTTGCTGCACTTACCTCTGCATGATCTGTTGGTAAACGCCCAGTAACAACCCAGTACGTTTTGCCATTTTGCGCTTTAAACTTCCACATAGCGCAAAGAGGAGCCAAAAAGCGACTATCTTTATCTACTACAGATTTTGGCATAATGCCTTTTTCTGCTAAATATTTTTGTGCATTTTGAAAACACTCACGTTGCCATGCAATGCGCTGCTCTGGTGTTATAACTTGCTCTTTTTCTGTTAACGGTTTTTTTTCTTGTTGCTGCATTTTTTATTAACCTTATCACTTCTTTTTTAACACTCTAAGGGCATAACAAATAAGGTGCAAGCATAAAACACCTGCTTTGCACCTAATAAGATTTGTTTGCTGGGTTTTTAAGCGTTATTTAATATTATGATCAAAAGAGCCTACATCGCCTGGAAATACAACAGGTGATTCAACCCCTTCTTTGCTTACAGAGGCCACACCAAAGTAATAGTTATCAATCACAACATTTTTAAGCGTATAGTTTGTTACATTCCCTACGTATTTACTAAACTGCCACTGTGGCTCGCTTGTGTAACGCCAATAAATTTTATAGCCGGCAATATTATTATCATCACTGCTTGCCCACGTAAAAGACGTATCGGCTGTAACCGCTCCAGATATTTTAACTTGTTTAGGAGGTGCTGGTGCCCATGCCATAGAGGCCATAGTTACTGCATTAAGTGAAGTGAGCTTTGCTGTGTAGTCAAAATCAACACCTTCGATTGTATCGCCATACTCAATGCCCTCTTCTGTTCGTAAATCTTGGTGCTGACGATCGTAATGTTCATTAGTTTCCATAATGCGCACCGCTGCAAAACCAGCATCGTTAAACGGGCGATGATGCCCGCCTCGACCAAAGCGGTCCAACCTGTAAACTAACATTGTATCTAAATTTTCAATGTACCTATCGGCAACTGTATCAATATAACGTGCTAAATTACGACTAGCTGAGTCTACTTCGCCACCGGTAAATCGGCGTGTTCTTGCTTGTTCTTTAGTTTCAACAACACGAGTACCTTCAGAAAATATACGTGCGGTTGTATTATCGGTAACGCCGTTAATACCTGTAATATTGCCTATCATGTCGTTATTTAACACGCCATGTACTTGCCAATCATGCTTTTGCGCATAGGCTGTGAGTATTTTACCGCCAAACAAACCTTGTTCTTCACCTGACAAAGCAGCATAAACAACTGACCCATTAAACTTATATTTACTCAGTACGCGAGCCGCTTCAATAACCCCAGCAACGCCCGATGCATTATCATTAGCACCGGGGGAATCACTCGTAAAATCCATAACATCGCTCACACGTGAGTCAATATCACCAGACATTATTACCATTCGATTAGGCTCAGTAGCGCCGCGTTGTATAGCAACAATATTTACTACTTCAACAGGATCAGGTACACGTTTTTCGCCAGATATAGTGTCTTTTACTTCAATTATTTCAAGACAACCACCACATTGCGCTGATATTTTTTCAAACTCTTTTTTGATCCAGCGCCTAGCAGCACCAATACCACGAGTATTCGACTTAGTATCAGAAAGTGTATGACGAGTTCCAAAATCCACCAGCGTTTGAATATCGCTGCCAATACGTTCAGCTGATACTTGAGCTGCTATGTCATGTAACTTTTGTTGGTCGGTATATGGTAATTGTGTTTGCCCATGTGCTGACATAGCAACGCTACATGCACCGGAAAGTACGCTAAGTTTAAGTAATCTTGTTGATATTTTAAAAGGTGTTTTAAGCATTTAATCGCTCCTAGTTATTATAAGGTAACCATTACTTAACTTAGGTTTGATGGCAATACATTTGAGGTAGACACTAAAACGAGCGCGCCCAAGTGCAATTAACAGGCTAAATTACAAACCTTGTTACATAATTAGTCTATGTTGATAGGTGTCTTTCATGGCACACTAGTGCTGTGTTTTTATAAATAGTTAATATATGCGCCAGCTTAAAGAAGATACCGTAAAAGCAAACCAAATTGAGTTTAAACCTACCCAATTTGGCCCGGTATGTGTTTATCAAAACACTCTGTATAAATGGCTTACCCTTGCCCAAAACACCAACGACGATGTGGTTATTCAAGGAATAATGAACCTCAAACACAATGAGCAAGTGCTAATACCTATCAATCAGTGCATGTTTTTATTTTTGCTTAGTCTTAAAACAACGAATTTGAATATTTTAAATTTAGGTTTAGGTACCGCTGGCTTTGAGCGAGCCATGTATTATCTTAATGACTGTACTGCTTACATAGATTCAATCAGTACATTCAATACTGTAGAAATTAACCCAACAATCAACACCATAGCTAAGCAACACTTTAATTTACCAAGTCACCATAATGTGTATATTCAATCAGCTGAACACTATATAAAACAATGTAAAAATACTTTTGATATAATTGCGATTGATATATTTAGCGGCGAGCATCATCAACCTTTTTTAACATGCAATGACTTTTGGCAAAACATTACTCGTTGTAGTGAAAAGCACAGTCAAATTTTGGTAAACTTAAATCCACAAACAGGACAAGAGCTACAAGCATTATTAGTTTTACTAAGGCAGCACTTTAACTGTATTGCAATTATTGAGTTTAACGAATACAAAAATATAGTTGTTATTTTGAGCCAGCAAACGCTTATTCACATTAACGTTGAGGAAATACAAAACTCCGCCGTTTTTAAGCAGATAGCCCCCCTACTGTATAAAGAAATAAACAGTATTTACCACATAGAGTAACTTTTACCTTCCTGGCTCGTGTTGCTCATAACATGGCAGGCTTGTTTCTATTTGTTCCCAGTTCGCTTTAGATGTAACAAAGTTATGAGACACAACTTGCTCGGTAATTTCTGAATCAATTAAGCCTAAACGAATTCTTACCCGGCTTTTATCATCGTTGTTAGAGCTGTAAATTGGTGAACCACAGCACTTACAAAAAAATCGTGCTCGCCCCGGTTTAAAATTAAATTCACTAAGTTTATTTGCTCCTTTAGTAACACTAAATTCCGACGTATTTACAAAGCCATTAGTAGCAAATGCAGTACCGCTGTTTTTTCGACAAAGCGAACAATGACAATGAATAATACTGCTAATGCTTCCTGATATTTCAACAGTTACTTCGCCACATAAACAGGTTCCAGTGTACATAAAATCCCTTAATTATTTTTATTCGTCTATTTTAAAATAATAATACCGACTTAAAAATAAAACGTAAGTGCTAAGTTTCATTATAGGTACTCTTTAAATACTTGTTGACTAACAAAATACAAATTGGTTACATAGGTAGCTAAGTTTAAAAATAAACCAGCGATAAATTGGTTAACCAATTTGCGATAATCAAAAACTCATAAAGAGCGCCTATGTGTATTAAACACACCCTATTACTATCTGTTCTCGTTTCGTTAGTTGCATGTAATCAAAATCATCACAATGCATCTTCATCGCAGTGGTTACTCATAGATAACTTTGAGAGTAATCTTAGTGACTGGGAAAAAGCCGATACCGACAATCAAACAAAGCCACATCAGCCAAACCCGCAAATAACAATAATTGAGCTGGAACAAAGCAGCGATCACGCTAATCACTATTTATTAAAAAAACCAGCAGCTGAAGGCATAATTGGTAACCGTAAAGCACTTACTTATAAAAAGCTGCCTAAACCAGTACCCGTTGGTGAAACTTATACTTTTTATACACGTATTAATGTTGCCGCCTTTCCTAATAATCATGCTTTTGGACTTAGTAATTTACAGCCAAACGAAATAAACAAATATGGCTATGACGCATTTGAACCCACGCTTAGAGTGACCGATAAAGCTGAGTCGAACGGCCATATAAACGATGGCGCGCTTATGGTTAAAACTGATACTGGCTACAGCAACATTCAAAATTATAAAACAGCGCAATCAGCACAGCCTTTAAATACAAATACGTGGTACAACGTTTGGTATGTTGTTAATAACGCATCAGTAAAAATGCAGGGGCAACAATATAATGTGTATGTACAAGGCGGAGAGTTTAAAACGCAAACGTTAGTCTATAAAAATGCTAAATTTAGGATGAAGCGCGAGCTACCTCTAATTTATTTTTTGGCTAACTGCAATACGGGCCCATTAAAAAAACCATATGGTAACGGTGGCCTAAAATACGATGATTTATACATGAGCCGCGGCATCAACCTTTCAAGCCCACTTTAAATAGAACATTTATCCTATAAACATAAACACGCGGTAAAACTAAAATGGTATGATACCCGCCATTATTTGCTATTTAAGTTTTTAAAATGTATCGATTATTTGAAAAAATGACCAACGCATTTCCTGAGGAAAAACCAACTCAGCCGCCTTCTACTTTATTTGCGTTTTGCCGCCATTACACCAAAGGCATGGAACTATCGTTAGTGCTTATGTCTATCAGTGCAGCTCTTTTAGCTATATTAGAGGTATCACTATTTAGTTACATGGGCCAGCTAGTTGATTGGTTAGGCACATATACCCCGCAAACACTATTTGTAGAGCAAAAGTCTGAGCTGATAAAAATGGCTGTTATGCTTTTAGTTGTACTGCCAATTGTTGTGTTTTTTCACTCTGCTATTTTGCACCAAGCATTATTGGGTAATTACCCAATGTCGATTCGCTGGTCGGCGCATCGTTATTTACTGCGTCAAAGTGTTAGCTTTTATCAAAATGAATTTGCAGGTCGTATTGCAACAAAAGTAATGCAAACTTCTTTAGCTGTTCGCGAAGCTGTCATGAAACTGCTTGATGTACTCATGTACATAGTGGTTTATTTTGGCGCTATGGTGTTTTTAGTTGCTGAAGCCGATTGGCGCTTAATGCTACCGTTACTTGCATGGCTTGTACTATATGCTTCTATACAAATTTATTTTGTACCAAAACTTAAAAAAATTGCTAGCTCTCAAGCCGACGCTCGATCTGAAATGACAGGGCGAATTGTCGATAGCTACACAAATATATCAACCATTAAACTTTTTTCGTACACCCAACGCGAAGAGCAATATGCCAAACAAAGCATGGATGTCTTTTTACAGCCCGTGTATAAACAAATGCGCTTGGTAACCAGCCTTAACTTTGCAATAAATACCCTAAATTATTTATTAGTATTTAGTGTTGCCGCTTTATCACTTTATTTATGGTCACTTAGTGCAATTAGTGCCGGCGCTATTGCCGTGGCGGTTAGTTTGTCACTTAGATTAAACGGCATGGCGCAGTGGATAATGTGGGAAATAAGCAGCCTGTTCGAAAACATAGGTACCGCAACCGACGGCATGAAAACCCTTTCAAACCCAATTAAAGTAGACGACAAACCAAACGCCACTACACTTGAAGTAACTCAAGGTGGCATTGAGTTTGAAAACGTACATTTTAACTACGGAAAAGCCGCTAACGAGACAAACCGCGGCCCGGTAATGAACGGATTAAATCTCAACATAAAACCGGGTGAAAAAATAGGTTTAGTTGGGCGATCTGGTGCTGGTAAATCTACGCTTGTTAACTTGCTACTGCGCTTTTACGATACCGACTCAGGCAGCATTAAAATTGATGGCCAAAAAATAACGGATGTAAGCCAAGAAAGTCTACGCCGTTATATAGCTATGGTAACGCAAGACACTTCCTTGCTGCATCGCTCAGTAAAAGACAACATTTTGTATGGGCGCCCTGACGCAACCCATGAGGAAATGTTAAATGCAGCTAAGCAAGCTAAAGCACTTGAATTTATAAACGATTTAGAAGATAGCAAAGGTAATAAAGGGTTTGACGCTCAGGTAGGCGAACGCGGTGTAACACTGTCGGGCGGTCAACGCCAACGTATTGCCATAGCACGCGTATTACTTAAAAACGCACCAATATTAATACTTGATGAGGCCACCAGCGCACTCGATTCAGAAGTAGAAGCAGCAATTCAAGCAAGCCTTGATGACTTAATGACGGGCAAAACGGTTATCGCAATTGCACATAGACTTTCAACCATTGCACAAATGGATAGGTTGATTGTACTCGATAATGGCGGCGTAGTTGAGCAAGGCTCTCACGATGAATTAATTGCAAAAGGTGGAATATATGCGGGCCTTTGGGCACATCAAACAGGCGGATTTATTGGGGTGGAGTAACTTAATATCCATAAAGCCGTGACTTTACATTGCACTACTATGTAATACAAAAAAGCGAAGAAGCTATTAGCCTCTTCGCTTTTTTATTTACGTGATTTAAGATTTTTTATGCAATTAATCTTAAACCAATCATAACTAGCATAACTACGTTTGCCAGCACACCTATCAAAAAGAAGTAAGAACGCGGACTTGGGTTTTTCTCGGTTGCTATAACGTAATAAAGCGCCATGTGAATTAAGCGTGCTATTACATATACCCAAACACACATTGCAAATATAGGGCTTTGATAATTGATCACAAATGCAAATAACACAGTACCTATAAATAACGCACTGTTTTCAAGTGTATTATGAAATGTACGATGCGCTCTAAAAATAAAGCTGTCGTGAGATAAGTCTTCATCAATTTTACCCGGCACAGCGTTTGGTTCTTTAGCTTTGCTAAATGTAGCCACCGCCCATTGCACAAGCAACATAATTAAGTATAGGTAAAAAGCCGAATAGGCCGAAAGTGCAACTTCAGTCATTATTAATCCCTTGTTTAGTGTTTAACTAAATGCTTGTTGCAATTTTGAGACCCAAAATAAATCATTGATATTTCGGTAGTAAATTTAATAACAGTAGTTACATATGTAAGTAACTCTCAATTTTGTATAAAATTTACTTATAATGAAGTATAAAGATAGCATGAATAAACGCTTTACTCAGATCTGAAAAGCTTAAAATCTTCAAACGACGAATCCCATAAAATCACTTGATTCCGCCCTAATGATTTTGCTTCATAAAGCGCCAAATCAGCTTGTTCAATCAATTCAGAAGGTGTTCTTGCGTTAAACTTAATAGACGTAACACCAAAACTGCATGTAACAGGAATTTCATCAAACATCGCTTTTTCTACTTTAATACGAAGGGCTTCTGCAATACGTATTGCTTGCTCTTTAGTGGTATTAGGTAAAATAATACAAAACTCTTCCCCACCAAAACGAGCGACACTATCACCATCACGAACATTTGCTTGTAAAAGCTTTGCAACGCCAATGAGGACTGTGTCACCAATGCTGTGGCCATAGGTGTCATTAACTGCTTTAAAATGATCAATATCGACCATTAAAATACAGTACTCATCAATCTGAGGTAAATCTAAAAAATCCCGATTCATTACCTCAAATAAAATACGACGATTATAACAATTAGTTAAAGGGTCTCTCGCTGCCAAATAGTCCAGCTCTTCATTACGTTTTTTAGACGCAATAAAACTTCGATAAACCAATAAAACAATTGTTAAGCAAGCTGCTAATAAAAAAGCAAGCGCAATACTTGCATATTTATTTTTTGAAAGCTCTAACTCAGATATAACTCTTGCTTGGCCAGCAATTTCAATTTCATTGTTTTTCTTAGCAAGCTCTAATTGATATAGCTTTTCTTTTTCTCTTAACATCTCCAGTTCCATTTCCATTTTGTAAGAATGCAAATGGGCTTTTTCAAGCGCTAGTTTATCTTCGTCTCTTTCGTTTTGAATAATTTCGGTTAGCGCTATTTCTTCTTCTGCGTAACGCAGCGATTCACTTATATGCCCACGCAGTTTTTCAGCTATACGGATCTCACGGTAAGCGTATAGCATATGTAATTTATCATCTATTTGGGTTGATAAAGCGAGTGACCTTTTTAGCAATGTAATGGCTTCATTTGTATCAATACCTACTAAAGTCGAAGCAAGCGCTGTTAGCGACTTTATTTCATAAAGCTTACTACCCGTTTTTTTAGCAAACGATAATGACTCTCTGTAATACTCTAATGCCCGCTCTTTGTTACCTTGCGAGCGATAAATATTAGCTATAATCCGCGCTGTTGTAGAAATGTACGACGTTAGGTTTTTTGTTTTATAAGTTGCGTACGCCCTTTTTGCAAATTGCATTGCTGCTTTTAAATCATCAGATTCTAACTTTATAACAGCCATTTCTCTTAAGGCTGATGCCAGTGTTTTTTCTTCAACCATTCCTTTGGGCAAATCGATGGTTATTTGATAAAAAATTTCTGCCTGATCAAATTGCCTTAAACGAGTGTATATCAATCCCATTTGGTTTGCTGTTTTAGCAATACCAAGAGCGTTATCCATTTTTTTATAATATATATATGCCTCATTGATATGCTCAAGTGATTTTTCATAAAGATTAATATGCCGATATATAATTCCTGCCCCAAGTAATGCTTTAGCTAAACCATCAGGGTCATCAATTTTTCTATGTATTTCTATCGCCTGATTAGAGTACTCGAGAGCTACAACGAGGTTGTCTAAATATCGCTGCGCTTCTGCTAAGGTATTTAGTGTACGAGCCATTAACTTTAAATCACCTAAACTAGTGTAAACATCTAATGCTTTTTTATAAAAATGAGCCGTTTGTTCTCTATTTTTTAGGCGCTTATGCGATTGGGCTAACTTTTTGTATGTTTCTCCAAGCTGCTTTTGTATTTCTACGTTTTTGTTAGTTAGGTACTTTAGTGCTGATGTGTAGTGAGTATTGGCAACGTTGTATTGCTTTTGTTTATAAAAAGAATCAGCTTTAATAATAAGCACCTGCGCAATTAAAAACGCATCATCATATACAAGAGTTGTCGGGAGTAGAGTTTCAATACTGCTGGCAAGTTCATCGTAGCGTTTATCGTCGAGTAATATCTTTATATAATTAATTGATGCCTTTATTTGGTTACGCGCATCATTTAGTGTTCGGTAGTTTTGAGAAGATTGTAAATAGTGATGGAGTGATTTTTCAGTATTGTTATTCTTTTTATACGCTTTGCCTAATGAGTTATGCAGTTTTGCTGCTAACAACACATCATTAGCGCTTTGAGCTTTTGACAGTAACTTTTTACTGAGTTCGATACTTGTTATTACATCAGTATCTAAAAGTAACTCCGCTCTTTTTAGCAGCCCACTATTAGATTCGTTACTTGAGCTATATGGGGTGATTTCTTGTGCGCCAACGCCACTTAACGTAATAAAAAAAGTAAAAAGTAAGGCTTTAATTAAAAATTTAGAATTGTAAATTCGATTGGCAACAAAGACTCCCACCTGAGAAGTGAGGTCCATCTTTCGAGTATTATTGCAGTAGGTATAAAATTCCATATTTACCATTTAAGTAATTTATTATTGTTTCAACTCTAAATTCTGGCGATAAAATATACAACTTAGTGCGTTTGGTCAAGTTTATAGCCTATATGCATACTTTTAACGTGCACTTTATGTATTAGCGCCTAAAACAACTTAACTTCTTAGTTTAAGCGTTACAAGTACTACACCATGATCAGTCGTTAAATCATCACGCTCATACTCGGGGTTAATTAAATGCCTATCGTAGGTATGGTGGCCGCTTAACTCAAAAAAACTGTCATCGTAGCCGGTATCAAACTCACACGAGAGCAAAATGTAATCAAGTACCGAACTACTCGCACCATAGTAATGGGTTGGTTTCCTAATTAGCTGAGCTTCAACATTTACATTCTCAGTGCTTTTAACTATGCAATCAGAGTGGTCATTGTCGGGTGTATCAGTGCTATTTAAGTTTACTGCGTTAATTCGGTTAAGCTCTGCTTTTTTATACAAATCCCACGAGTCACTCAAGCAGTATTTAGCAAGATAGGTTTTTGCATCAAACGCAGGAGCAAACCGCAGCGTACTTGTAAGTAAATGGCTAAGTACACCATCAGATAGTTCGTTGTTAAAATCACCCATTAATACCATAGGTTGCTGCGTAGCTTCACGACGGGCAATCATTTGTATCATTAATAGTGTGGCTTCGCTGCCGCGCTGTATAGTTGAGCCCCACCCGCCCGCTACATTGGCTTTTAATATTTCTATTATATTTTGCTCGGCCGTTAGCTCTTTATTATGCTCATCAACTTCAATGGATGGGCGCTTAGATTTAAAATGCACCACATAGCAATCGGTATTGCCTATATGTGGAAGCGTTAGGGTTGCTCTTAGTACTTTGCGACTAAATGTAAAACCACTACTAAGGCCAAGCTCACTTGCAAGGTCGCTATCGTGCTCAACCGCAGCCACTTCAATAATTGGGTATTTAGAGGCAATAGCCACCACAGGTCGTTTATAAATAAAATCGTCAATCACTTCTGGCGTATCAACTACTGCAAAGTAATTATAACCTTGCCCGCCCACTAACTCTTTTAAAGAATCAATGCTAAAGACTTCCTGAAAACCAATTACATCGGGCTGGTGCTGTGTTAAGTAATCAATAATCCAACGCTGTTTCCTAGCCCATTGCTGCGCGGTATAAATTTTTTCAAAATCATAATACGCATTAGGCGGTGCAAGATAATTAAACAAGTTAAAGGTGGCTATTTTTAGCTCTGTATTAGTTACTATATCGTCTTGCACGCATATACCTGCAGTTAGTTGTTTTGAATCGAATGTACTGATGGATGTCGCCTAAAGTGGTCGTTAAATTACTAGATTATCATTGTATTACATGTACACGTAATAAAGCAGTCCGCTTTTAAATTTTATAAAATCGTTATTGTTTGTCATTATTATATTTTTCAATAAATAGCATTAAGGTGGCTAAACATATAATATTCGCGGCAATTAAATATGAGCAAAGTGAAGTTGTAATGAGCAGAAAGATCGAACTATTAGCCCCAGGCGGTGATGTAAACGCAGTAAAAGCTGCCATTGTAGCCGGTGCTAATGCGGTTTATTGCGGGTTAGATACCTTTAATGCACGTAACCGCGCATCTAATCTTTCGTTTGATGAGCTTAGCGGCGCACTTCGCCTAGCCCATGAATATGGCTGTGAAATATTTTTAACGCTAAATGTTGTTATATTAGAGCACGAGATGGGTGCGCTCTTTAAGCTACTTAACCAACTCGTAAATACCACCCTTGATGGCATTATTGTGCAAGATTTAGGACTGTTCAATATTGTTAAAAAGCACTTTCCTACTTTGCATATTCACGCATCAACTCAGTTAACGACACATAACGAATCGCAAATTGAATTTTTAGCGCGCATTGGCGCTACACGTGTAAATTTGTCGCGCGAGCTTAACTTAACTGAAATTAAAATACTGACCGATGTAGCACACAAATGCGATGTTTTAACCGAAGTATTTGTACACGGCGCTTTATGTATTGCGTTTTCGGGGCAATGTTATTCAAGCTCTGTAAGTGTAGGCAACTCGGGCAACCGTGGGCGCTGCTCGCAAGCATGTCGTGACGAATATGAGCCAACGGCCATGGGTAACAAACACCCATTAAACTTAAAAGACAATTCAGCCTATTTTGATTTACCGGAATTGGTAGCCGCAGGTGTTGACTCGTTAAAAGTAGAGGGGCGCATTAAAGGCGCTAACTACGTACATACCGTAGTTGATAGTTGGCGTAAACAAATAGACACCTTTGTACAAACCGGTAATTTAATTGAAGACGATTCAAGCTTATACAAAGTATTTAACCGTAACTTTACTAATAAGTTTTTACAAGGTGACATGACCAAAAACATGTTTACCGATAACCCGCGCGATCACAGTTTTGATCACGCAAACGAAAAAAGTAACGCTATTTCGGTTGTGCAAATTTACGATGCGCAACAAGAGCTCGCAGCTGAAAAAAACGACATAGACTTACTTGTTAAAAACAAAATTGCCTGTTTAGATATTTCTAAACGTGAGCTACGCTTTGAGTTTAGCGGCCAATTAAATCAGCCATTTACAGTAACTCTTATAATAAATGATAAGCACGACAACCCCCTAGCAGAGCAAAGCACTTTGCAACCTCAGCATTTTGAAGTGAAATCGCAAATGATGATGCAAGCCGCTGATAAATCAATTGTTGATATGGCAGCTATAGATAAGCGCTTTAAAACCTTTAGTAATGCTAATTTTGAAATTATGAATATGGATTACTCAAAGCTTGGTAGCAACTTAAGTATTCCGTTTAAAGAGCTTGCCCGTATTAAAAAACAAGTCGCGTTTTTATTAAACGAAGGTAAAGACGTAATAGCACCAGTAGAATTACCAAAACTCGTTAACCACCCTAAAGCCAATAACGACATAACGCTGTCTGTTTTAATATCGGACATAAAAGATGTTCATTTATGTGATTTAACAAAGGGCGATGTTTACTTTAAATTACCTGAAAGCTTTAGAACCGATAACGATAAATACATAAATGTATTTTTAGAGCACCCACATTTAATTCCGTGGTTTCCGGCTGTGCTCATTGGTAAAGATTTTGACGAAGCTGTGCGTTTACTAGAAGTGGCAAAACCTAAGCTTATAATTAGTAACAACACAGGCGTAGCGTATAAAGCTGTGCAAATGGGTATTGAGTGGATAGCAGGTCCACTGCTTAATACAACAAACTCTTATGCGTTACTTACGCTACAAGAAGATTTAAACGCCAAAGGGGCCTTTATTTCCAACGAAATAAACAAACCACAAATGCGTAACATTAAACGCCCTAATAACTTTAAATTGATGTACAGCATTTATCACCCAATACTTATGATGACCAGCCGCCAGTGCTTTTTCCAGCAAACCGTTGGCTGTAAAAAACCACGTATTGACGCTAGTTGTATGCTCAGCTGTAAAAAAGAAACAACCGTTACTAATGTAAAAGGCATTAGCTTTGCCATTGATAAACAAAAAGGCGGCTATCCGAGTATTTATAATCACGAGCAATTTTTAAACATGGATATTGTGAGCGACTTTGCCGATAAGTTTGACGAGTTTATGATTGATTTAACCGATATAGGCTCAGGCTCAAAAGAAAAACTCGATAAAGCCGAATTACTCGCGCACTTTCAAGATTTAATTAGTGGGCAAACTCACGCGGTTGATCACTTAAATAGCATGGTTAAAGTACAAACCCGCCAGCAATATGTTGAAGGCCTAAATAGCTAAGGTAACTTAATGAAACTGCCATTATTATACTCATTACAACACTGTCCTTACGCTATGCGTGCGCGAATGGGTATTTTAATGGCAGAGCAACACGTTTTACTGCGCGCTATAAAAACCAAAAACAAACCACCGCATCTTTTGCACATATCGCCTAAAGGCACAGTACCCGTTTTATTATTACCTAATCACCAGGTAATAGATGAAAGCCTAGATATAATGCTCTGGGCGCTTAAAGAGCACGATCCGCATAATTTATTGCATACTCATGAGCCGTTAGCGCTTAGGCGTATGCTTGAGTTAATTAAATTAAACGACACACAATTTAAGCCCGTCCTTGAAAAATATAAATTTTACGCACGCACAAAAGACATGGCGCAGTTATATTTCCGCAAAGCATGTGAAGAATTTATAAAGCAATTTGAAGCTAAACTCACTGCGCATAAATACCTAATAAGCGACAATAAAAGTTTAGCCGATTACGCATTACTACCGTTTATTAGGCAATTTGCCCGCGTAGATAAACACTGGTTTGCTCAAAGCGAATATACCAAGGTGCGCGCATGGCTAAACCACTTTTTACAAGCGCCTATGTTTACCAAAGTAATGACAAAATACGACCTATATATGGACACCGGTAATGAGCATTTATATGGCTCTAAAAAGCGCTAATGAATTATTCTCATCATGCAATTTAGGCCCATTATTTACGCTATACTGCCTGCCCCGTTATTAACGTAATACAGGTATTATGAACTACTCAAATTTTGGCACTAAATTTACACAACCCAATGGTATAACGCAGCTTATGGAAGATTTAGGCAGCGCCAACAGCAGCAATAACCCAAACATTGTTATGCTTGGCGGGGGTAACCCTGCACACGTACCAGAGGTTAATGCCGTATTTTTAGATGAATTACAAAAGTTAGTAGCCAGTAATAAAGTGTCGCAAGTGTTTGGCTTATACGATGGCCCAACCGGTAACGATGAATTTAGAACAGCCCTTGCCAAACAACTTAATAGCGAGTTTGCATGGGGATTAACCGCCGATAATGTAGCGCTAGGTAACGGCAGCCAAGCTAACTTTTTTGTATTGTTTAATATGCTAGCAGGTAAAATGAGCGATGGCAGTACCAAGCGTATATTGTTCCCACTTGCGCCAGAGTACGTCGGCTATGCCGACCAAGGTTTAACAGATGATATGTTTGTGGCTATAAAGCCCGACATCGAAATTTTAAATACCTCTAATGGCTCAAAGCAATTTAAATACGTGATTGATTTTGACGCGGTTGAAAAAGTACTGGCCGACGACAGCAGCATAAGTGCGCTGTGCGTATCGCGCCCTACCAACCCAACTGGAAATGTAATCACCGATGAAGAAGTACGCCACCTAGACGCCCTTGCACACAAATACAATATTCCCCTAATTATCGATAACGCCTATGGCGACCCATTCCCAGGTTGTATTTACACCGATGCAAACCTAACGTGGAACTCAAACATTATATTATGTATGTCGCTTTCAAAACTGGGCTTGCCAGGCCTGCGCACCGGTATTGTAGTTGCTAATAACGAGATTATTAAAGCCATTGGACGAGTTAATGGCTCTATGGTGTTATCACCTAATGCTATTGGCCCAAGCTTGGTAACGCGCTTAATTAACGATGGCGAACTACTGCCTCTGTGTAAAAATACTGTGCTGCCTTTTTATAAAAATAAAGCCCAAACAGCGATTAATTTGTTTGATGAAATTTTTGCAGATCTTCCTGTGTATTTACATAAACTCGAAGGCGCATTTTTTATGTGGCTATGGTTTAAAGGTTCAAAAATAACCAGCGAAATGCTTTATGAAAAACTTAAAGAGCAAGACGTGTATATCATTCCTGGTCATAACTTTTTTATAGGTATTGAAGATAGCTGGGAGCACAAACACCAGTGCGTGCGTATTAACTACGCCAACGATGAAGCAACACTTAAAAAAGGGCTTGAGGCAATTAAAGCGCTTGTAATGTAAATATGCATATTAGCATTAGGTGGGCTTATATATTCGTTTGAAATTTACGCAAACGCATTCTATCCCCTTTAAATTTATATATAAATTGGTATCCTACGCGACCTTTTTTAATAGCAATTCGCTTAATTAAGTGATCTATTCTGAGGTGAGAAAATCGTGTCGATAACCAGGCAAAAATTTCGTTATTTAGTTGTCCTATATCAGAAATTTTTAACGCAGTTAGCGTCAGATTTAGTCCCTCAAATTGATTAAGTATTATTGCGGATTGGTATAACATATGCTTATAAAAGAACCAGTCAAGGAGCGACTATCGCTGCAGGGCACTTATTTTAAGTGGCAGCAATAACACAACAGGCATCGCGTATAATTATTGGTTTTAAACGTTAGATGTAACTTTAAATAGCAACATGCAATAGCACTATTAAGGTCAATTATGCGATTAGGACCAGGACTACTAGTCACCGCTGCCTTCATTGGGCCAGGAACCATTACTACGGCAAGTGTGGCAGGTGCAAACTTTGGTTTTGCACTTATATGGACATTACTGTTTTCAGTAATTGCCACTATATTATTACAATCTATGGCGGCGCGCCTTGGCGTTGCTACCGGGCAAGATTTAGCTCAAGCACTCAGAGCAAATATTCAAACACCTTTATTTAAATCTTTGGCTATATTTTTAGTTATTAGCGCCATTGGCGTGGGCAGTGCAGCCTATGAAGCCGGTAATTTAAGTGGCGCTAGCATGGGATTAATTGAAATATTCCCGCAGGTGAACGCTCAAATATGGACCCCTCTTATCGCATTTTTAAGTGCTGTATTACTGTATAGCGGTAAACATAAAGTGGTTGAAAATGCGCTGATTTTACTCGTTATCTTAATGAGCTTGGTGTTTATTTCCACACTTGTAATGGCATCGCCTTCACTGGGCGATGTATTTGCTGGTTTTATCCCTAGTATGCCTGAGGGTTCTATTACAACCATACTCGCTTTAGTTGGCACTACCATTGTGCCGTACAACTTATTTTTACACTCCGGCGTACTCGCTGCTAGGCACGACAGTAATAGCGATATGAAAAAGGTGATCAAACAAACAAATGTTGATACAGGCCTATCAATCACCTTAGGCGGTGTGATCACGCTCGCTATTTTATCTACCGCATCGGTCGCCTTTTATGGTACAGATGCGGGGCAAATCAGCGCAGCAAACATGGCCGTACAATTAGAGCCGTTGCTTGGTGATGCAGCTCATTACTTTTTTGCTATTGGCTTGTTTGCAGCAGGCTTAACAAGCGCCATTACAGCGCCACTTGCTGGTGCTTATGCTGTGTGTGGCATGTTAGGTTGGTCTAACAATATGAGTAACGCACGCTTTAAAGGCGTTGCTATTGTTATCTTATTGTTTGGTGCAGGCGTAGCGTCTCTCGGTTTAGACCCTCTCGCGGTCATTATATTCGCACAGGCGGCTAACGGGTTATTACTTCCAATTGTAAGCACCTACCTTGTTTGGCTGGTTAATCAAAAAGGCGTTATGGGAAACTACACAAACTCTTTGGTTTTAAACCTAGTAACTCTACCCGTTTTAATCCTAATTTTTGGGCTAAGTAGCTACAAACTCATTAGTTTGATTTTTAGTTAAATTCTAAAATCATATTTAAAGGCCGATGTTTACTATAAACAGCGGCCTTTATTGATTAATCAGTAAATAACGTATGAGCCGTATTTATATTCACACATCTAACTTTTTCGAGTTGCTAGCTGTCTTAATTAATTGTGAGAACGTATAACCCCCAACCGCACCTGCAAGTAACTGCATATAAAAGCCCCAACCTCGAGCGCCCGCTATAATATGAATATTCATAATCGATTCAATGGCAATTAACACAATAGCAAATGCGACTATGCCAGCAATAACAAATAGTTGAGTGCTGTATTTTTGAATCTTTTTATTAAGCTTTACGGTAACAAAAAACGCAATGGCAAGTGCAACAGCAATAATAGCACCGTAGGTAGGTAATAAACCGAGCCAATCATCAAGCGTTAAACTAGCACGATCACTAAAGCCCACCACTACACCTACATTAACTAATTGATTGACAACGTATTGGCTATGAAACAAGCTAGCAAGTGTAAAGGTAAGTAACCAAGAAACTAAAAATAAAGGGAGTATACGTGTTAAAAATGGCATGGTTATCTCAACTTAAAATAAAGCTTTTTTCTTACAGTAGCAAAGGCTTGCAATGTAAACAACGACTCTCTCAATTAGCGCTATGGTTGTTTGTAGGGCTTTTTACGTCCACGGCCAGCGCTGCTACATTACCTAAAGAGCAGTACAGCACTCACACACTCGCTACAAAATTAAATTCGCCGTGGAGCATGGTTAAACTGCCAAATAACACATGGCTAATTACAGAGCGCGACGGCCACGTTGTTATTGTAAATAACAATCAGCAATCAAAAGTAAATGTAAACCTTGAAGGCTTATACGTTGCAGGCCAAGGCGGCTTACTTGATATAGTGCTGTCGCCTAATTTTAACAGCACCAAAGAAGTCATATTTACCTATGCACAAGGCACTGCTGAAGCTAATCGCCTTGTAATTGCCAAAGCCAACTTTAATGGCAGCGGATTTTCAAAGCCCGTAATTATTTACACCGTGGCCACTGATAAAAACACCCCACAGCACTACGCTGGCCGCGCCCTTATTTTACCCGATAACACCCTACTTTTTTCAACCGGTGATGGCTTTGATTTTAGAGAGCAAGCACAAGTGATAACCAGCCAACTTGGTAAACTATTACGTATAAACCTAGATGGCACCATTCCTAAAGATAACCCATTTATTAATCACAAAAACCCAAATGCACACGCTGTTTATTCGCTCGGTCACCGTAACCCGCAAGGCTTAGTGTATGATTACGATACGCAGCAAATTGTTAGCCACGAGCACGGCCCCGCAGGTGGCGACGAGCTAAACTATTTAACCGCTGGCACTAATTATGGGTGGCCTGTGATCACCTACGGCAAAGATTACTCGCAAGCACGTATATCACCTTTTACCGAATATAAAGGTATGCAAAAACCTAGCGTAGATTGGACGCCCTCAATCGCCCCATCAGGCATGGCGTATTACGGCTCTAAACACACTGCATTCCCTTCACTTCAAAAACATGCGCTCATCACCACACTCGTTGATAAAAAGCTCTACAGCGTTAATTTAGCTAATGGCGAGTTCACTCAGTCCCATATATTTCCTGAAGCAACAGGACGATTAAGAGACGTGTATGTAACCACTGAAGGTAATGTAGCAATATTAACCGATGGCAAAGATGCGAAGCTGATGTTGATAAAGCCAAAGTAGTTTACAAATAGGGTTAGAGGCGCTTCGCTTCTAGAAAGTCATAACAGTTTAAATAAAGCGGTTTTTAGTAAACCGCTTTAGTCATTAAAGTTATAATGTATGAAGTCTATATTTCTCTTCAACCTTAAAAAATAATTTTTATAATTTTAATTTATTTAATAAGCTCATCACCCTGAATTTGTTATAGCCTGTTGCCTATCTAGCAATCTCTATATTTATTTCTTAAGTCCATTATTAACAGTTCCTTTTAATTTTTAATATAAAGCTCGTAAATATACTTAAGCAACCGTTCCCAAAATAATTACATTTTTGCAGTGTCCTTTATTTACAAACAAACCAATTAGTTTACAATTCGTACAAGTTTAATAAGGAAGAAACTGAAAATGAAACAATCATTTACACTTACCATAGCTGCTTTAGCTGTTGCCGGTTGTGCCAGTACTAAAGTAGAAGATACAACTCCACTAAATACAACTTCTGTACTCAAGGCTGAGTATGCAATTAATGGTTTATATGTACCTGACTACACAGGAAAGCAGACTGTACTAACCCGTGAATCAAAGCGAGTTATCCACGAAATAAATACATTTGATAGCTGGCTAATGCGCTGGGCAAATTCTGATAAGTCTCGTGTTGCTGATTCTCCTAAGAATAAAAGCTATTACATCGATTATGATGACGAGACATATAGCGAATGCCCTATGGCAGGTTGTGATGAAGTAAGTTTTACTGACAGCATGTTTGAGAAAGATGAAGATGCTGAAGAATATCAAACATACGAAGAAGTTGGTTGCAGTGTTGATTTGAAAGAAAATTCATTTGATGTAGAAAAAACAGGGAAAAGCCGAATAATTAATGGGTTCGATACAGAGCAGTACGTTGTTAACTGGACTACTCGCTACCACGATACCACGGGTGCAGAAGATAAAAACATCGTAACTTTTGATTTTTGGACAACACCACAAAATGCTCAAACCAAACGTGCATTACAAGTTCATGAGAAGTTTCAAGATAGTTACCTTAAAGCTATTGGCGATGACAATGCATTAATGAACCTACTAGGTGCACAAGCTTATAAGGCTATTGCAGGTTTTACAGGCGATATAAGTAATGAAGATAGTCAGTTCGGTGGTGAAATTGGTAAAAAACTAGCAACTATTAAAGGCTATCCAATTTCAATCAAACTGGAATGGAAACAACAACTAAAAGCCTGTAAAACTGCACGTGAACCTGTTGATTATAGCGCAGGATTAGATGAAGTTGGTTCACAACTGCTTGGTGGGCTAATGGATAAGGGTAAAGAAATGGTAATGGATCACTGGCGTAAAGATCCTGTAGTGCGCTATGTTTACGAAATAAAGTCTGTTGAAATGAAAGACGTTCGCGATAGTAAATTTGCAGTACCTAAAGATTTTAAATTAATAAATCGCTCGTAACCTCTTAGCCATTAAAAGTACGGCACTTAAGTAAAATTTATATGTGTCGGTAAAAATTAGTACCGATATAAATTTTTACTCAATAAAAAAGCCGCTGTTCGTTTCAAACAGCGGCTTTTCTACTTAAAGCTTATGACTAAAAACTGACAGCTAGTATTTTACGCTTTACCAATCACTTCAAGTCCACCCATGTACGGGCGTAAT